>JBPCMC010000185.1:0-20942 GCA_051002645.1 Thermomicrobiales bacterium | reverse complement strand
ATGCCCAGCGGGTCATTCAGGTGATGAGCAACACGAACCTGCGCGGTCGCCGCGTCCCCTTCTCCATCGCCCGCCCGCGCGACGAGATGGACGCCCGCGACGGCCACCGCGACCGCCGCCGCTAACCCACGGGGAGGGTCTGAACCACAGAGACACAGAGAGCACAGAGGAATACGGAGAAGTAATAAGACCGATGGTACAGTCGTCCATCGGTCTTTCTTCGCTCGGCTCGGTGGCGCGATAACCGTTTATTTCTCCTCCTCTTCTCCCCGCTCTGTGCCCTCTGTGTCTCTGTGGTTCAATTCGGTTCCCCTCCCCCGGCGCTTGAGGGATTGCTTGATGGGGCCGAGGAGGGTGGCGGGGATGCCCTCGGGGTCGAGGGCGCGGGTGACGGCGTGGATGAGGCGGGGGCGGCGCAGGCCGCGCGGCGACCAGACGAAGAAGGTCTCCTCCGTGAAGGCGGGGATGAACTTCTCTTTGTAGAAGCGCAATGAGTGGAAGTGGTAGAAGGTGTTCAGGCGCGTGTAGATCGTGTCGAACATCCACCCTGCGAGGCGGTGCGCGGGCGGCTGATGCGCCGGGCCGCAGTCGGCCAGCGCCGCCATGCCGAGCGTCGCGCAGGCCGCGCCCTCCGCCCGGAGCGTCGTGACCGTCTCCTGAAAGAGCAGTTCCGTCACACCGACCGGCGCCTCGTCGTCCCGGATGATGTCCTCCAGATACCAGCCGTTGCGGGCGGGGATCGGCGAGCAGGCGAGGAAGCCGGCGATCTTCCCCCCTTGCCAGGCGAGGAAGAGGCGGCGGTCATCCATTCGCTCGAAGGGGTGGATGCCGAGCAGGAAGGAGAGCGCCGCCATCCCTCGCGTCGCCAGCCACTCGTCGATCAGGTGCAGGACCTGCGCGCGTATCTCCGCAGTCATCTCCTCCGGCATGCAGCGGCGGACGGTGACGCCCTCCCGCGTGGCGCGGTTGATGTTGGCGCGGATGTGCTTCATCTTCTGGCCGCGCGCGCTCCAGGTCTGGAGATCGTAGAAATTATCCTCGCCCACCTTCACCGCGTCGAAGCCGAGACGTTCGGTGAGCAGGCGCGTCGCGCGCGGCGTGGCGGGGAGGAAGGCGACGGTCATGCGCGCCCGCCGCGCCGCCCGGCGGAAGGCGGCGGTGAGCGGCACGATGTCCGCCTCCGCGCAGATCGGGTCGCCGCCGCAGAGCCAGACGCGGCCATACTGCTGGTAGGCGATCACGCCGTCGATGCCGGGGGCGGTGAAGAAGGTGAAGGGGGGAGGCAGCAGCGTCACATACGCATTCGTGTTGTAGCCGTGGCGGAGGATGACGGAGCGCGCCTGCTCGATTGTCGCCTGCTCCGTCGCGTTCATACCGCTCCCATTGCACCGCTCACCGCCGCCCCGCTGCTTGCTGCCAGTATACGATGCGGAGGCGGTAACCCCTCTCCCAGCCCCTCCCCGGAGCGGAGAGGGGAGCCGACGTGAACCCCCTCCCGTATCGGGAGGGGCAGGGGGTGGGTACTCCCCGCCCTAAATCTGGAACATCGCCGTATTATCGTGCCGCTGGCGCTGCTCGACGAGCGTATCGAGGGTGATGCGGCCGAGGGCGTCGGCAATCGCGGTATTCACCTGCTCCCACGCCTCGCGCACGACCTGATCGGTCGCGGCGTCGCTGCCGCGCGGATCGCTGGCTTGCCCCGCGCCCTCGGCGGCGGCCGGGCCGTCGAGCGCATTGACGATATCCGCCATGCTGATGGCGCGGGGGGTGAGGGCGAGGTGGTGGCCTCCCTGCGGGCCGCGCAGGGAGCGGATCAGCCCCGCCCGGCGCAGCAGGATGAGCAACTGGTTCAGGTACGACTCCGGGATGCCCTGGCGCGTGGCGATGTCGTGGCTCTGCACGGGCAGGCCGCTGTCGTGCAGCGCGAGGTCGATCAGCGCCCGCAGTCCGTAATCCGTCTTACTCGTGAGTCGCATTGCCGCTTGGTTGGATGACGGGATTAAGGCTGCCGCTCTTGAACCCGGCGAGATCGAGTGTCACGAAGGCGAAGCCGATATCTTTGAGCGCTTCGACGATCTCCGCCCGCTGTTCGAGCGCCTTCGGAAAGTCCGCCAGGTGCAGTTCGAGGCGGGCAATCTCGCCGTGATGCCGCACCCGGAAGCCCCGGAAGCCGATCACGCGCAGGTACGCCTCCGCCTGCCCGACCTGGTCCAGTTTCTCAATCGTGATGAACGTCCCGTGCGGGATGCGTGACGAGAGGCAGGGGTGCGACGGCTTGTTCCAGGTCGTCAGGCCGAGTGCGCCGGAGACGGCGCGAATGTCCGCTTTCGTTAGCCCCGCCTCCTGCAAGGGGGAGCGGACGTGCCGCTCGTGGCCCGCCTCCATGCCGGGGCGGAACTCGCCGAGGTCGTCCACATTCGAGCCGTCCACAACCACGGCGTAGCCGCGCTCGCGCGCAATCGGCGTCAACTTGTCCCACAACTCGCTCTTGCAGAAATAGCAGCGGTTGACGGGATTGCTGATGTAGTTCGGGTCGTCCATCTCCTCGGTGCGGATTTCGCGATACGGGATGCCGATGTGCGCGGCGATCTTCGGGCATTCGTTCGCCTCCTCGACCATCAGCGAGGGGGAGATGCCCGTCACCGCCAGCGCGCGGTCGCCAAGCGCGTCGTATGCCGCCTTCGCGATCAGCGTCGAATCCACGCCGCCGCTGAAGCCGATCAGCACGGAGCCCATCTCGGCAAAAATCGCCAGCAGCCGGTCGTACTTCTCGCGCACCTCCGGCGCGAGGTCGTGCAGTGGTGATGTGGCGGTTTGCATCTTCCCGTGGCTCCTGTGGGTCTCCAGTGATTCACATGCACGCGACGGTAGCACCCGCCCCGCAGGCTGTCAACGCGACGAGTAGCGAGTAGCGAGTAACAAGAGGATCCGCTCCCGTCTCGTTACTCGTTACTTTCGTCAGTCGTCCGCGTGCATCAGGAGATGATCGCCGCCGCGTGGTGGGGCGAGCGGGAGCATGGGCGCGTATTCGCCGACGAGCGAGAGCAGGAGTTCGGCGCTGATCGGCTTCAGGTGCGCGCTGACGTGCGGATAGGCGCGGCTGGTGATCGTTGCATAAGCGACGGGGTCATCGAGCATGACGATCACCGGGCAGGGAGCGGTGCGCGGGTCGTGCCGCAGCGCGTCGAGCAGGAAGAGGCCGTGCTCCTGCTCGGCGACGGAGAAATCGAGCAGGATAGCGACCGGCTGATGCTCCCGCACGCGCGTCAACAGGCGGTGATTGAGCGGGTGGGGCGCGGTGCGAATGCCGCGCGGCAGGAGAATGCGATTGTAGTCGTAGATGAGTTCCCAGGTGTCTGTCGCGATCAACAAGGTCGGCGCCGATTGACGCTCCATGCCCATACCCTTTCCACATGACACGACCGCCGGGCACATGGTGGCCCAGTGTCGCGCGACTTGTGGTGCAGCCGGGAAGGGCTGAGCAGGAGACCTGCGCCCGTTCCCTCTCGGATGTATGCCTACGAGGTTAGCTGACGGATTCGGGCCGGAGAGACGGCCCTACAACGGAAGTCCCGTTGATTCACCCCGATGTGTTGGTTCCCCCGTTCGCGGTTCACCGCGATTCGGCGCGAAATGGGCGCTGCACCGATGAACACCTGTCCATCGCCTGTATCATAGCGGAGCAACGAGCAATGAGCAATGAGCAACGAGAGGATACGCTCCCGTCTCGTTACTCGTTACTCGTTACTCGCTACTTCGCGCCAGCGACCAGATAGGCAAAGTTCTTCGTGTACATGCCGTCGCGGCGGACGGTGAAGCCGTGGCGGTCGAGGAGCCAGCGGATGTCGTCGAGGGTGTAGCGGTTGAATTCTGCGAAGCGCTGGAAGCAGAAGGCTTCCGGGTCGTTCGGGCGGCCAGCGTCCGGCGATCCGCTCTCCATCACGGCGCGGGCCTGCGCCCAGAACGCATAGAAGTCCGCCATCGAGGAACGCACCCAGCCCGTCATCACGTACGCGCCGCCGGGCCGGAGGGCATCGCGGATCGTCGTCAGGATGTGGCGCGGGTCCGCGAGGAAGTGCAAAAAGAAGTGCATCGCGACCACGTCGCAGGAGTCCGGTTTGAGCGTAAAATCGGGCGCGCTGACGTCCGCGCTCCGCCACGTCGCCTGCTTCAGACCGAGGCCGCGCGCCGCGTCGAGCATCTGTGCGTCGCGATCGTAGCCGGTGAGCGTCGCGCCCGGCCGGAGCGCGGCGACATCGCGTAGCCAGAGGTCTGGCCCGCAGCCGAGGTCGATGACATGCGGCTGCTCGCCGAGGGGGGCGATTGCTTCCTCCGCGATGATCGCCCGGACATCCGCCGGGATGCGGTTCTCATAGGATTGGCTCATCCGCTGGCAGAAGGTGACGGAATCGATCGGCGGTCGCTGCGGTGTCGCGCTCATGTTCCCTGCCCTTCGCTGTCGCCACGGACGGCCGCTTTGCGCGCGTCGTCGGTGTTCCGCCAGAGCGCGCCATCGAGTGGTTCCTCCAATGCGCGCTGGAGGGCGACGCGCTCCGCCTCCGTCAGGTCATCGAGCTTCACGGTGCCGTCGAGGACGCGGCGCATCGCCATCGCCTCCTGCGTCAGGTCGCGCCAGCCGGTGCCCGCCGCGCGGTCGATGAGCAGCGCGCAGGCGATCATCCCCTCATAGCGGGCGGTCGCCGGTTCCTTGTCCCGTACGCCGAGGAAGACCATCGCGACGCGCGCGCCGTCCGGCACGTCCTCTTTATTGCGGGAGAACTGGATGCCCTGCTGCGCCTGCGAGCGGCCATGGAGCGCGCCTGCGTCGAAGAAGGCGACATCCCCGTCGATGACGATGGCGGTGAGCGTGATGCCCATGAACTCCTCACCGCCGATCGCGCTGGCGAGATTCATGCCGAAGTGCATCGGCAGCGCGTCGTATCCGTAGTTGGGCTTATTCTCTGCCATAGTGAACTCGTACCTCCCGGCGCGGTTATCGCCAGTCGTGGCTCATGCCGCCGTGGCCCGTGTGTTCCCCTGAGCGTACGCCGCATCCACCCACTCCGCAAGGCGTGGTCGCGCTCCCGCGCTATCGTGGCGGCTCGTTGGACTCCGCCGCCAACTCCGGGCGCACCAGCACATCGAAGAAGACGTCGAACTTCACCCCGCCGGCCTCGAAGGCGATGCGATACGTGCCGTCCGTCGCAATCGGGAAGTTTTCCAGCCGCACCGTGATGATGTCGTGTATCTGGGGATACGGCGACCTGACCGTTGTCTGATCGTCGAAGATCGGCGTGTTGTTCGGCGCAAAGACCGTGTAGCGCAGAGTGCAGCGGCGGTCTTTGTCCTGTGACGTGAAGCGGAGGAGCACGGGTAGATCGTAGGGCGGGAAGGCCATCGGCAGGTGCGAGGTGGCGAGGACGAACGGGCCGAACCCCTCGAGGTCCAGACGGCCATCGGGCCGACCGGTAATCTTCTCTGCCCAGAATGCAAGTTCAACGCGCATCGGATCTCCTTATCCTTCCGTCCATGACGACAGGCGAGGCAGGTAGGAGCGTTCCGTCACGTCCATCAATACCTGCTGCAACGTGCGGCCCTGCATGTCACATGCACCAGCCAGTTGTTGGGCGTCGTGTTACCACCGACCAGCCACGACCAGAGCACCCGCCTCACCGAATCGGCCGCCTTCGGGTCCAGCCCCTTCGCGCTAGACCGGCCGGACTTGTAGGTTACGACGATGGAATACATCGCGCCAGGTAGGGTGTTGACGGTCGCGTGGCAGGAAGGTAGGCGTCATCAGCCAGGAGGTATCCGAGACGTTCAGAAGAACGGGGATGACAGACGCTCAGGGACGCGCGGGCGGGAGCGGCGCCGGCAGCGGCACTGTCGCTCCGCCAGACTTCTGGCCCATGGTGACCGAGCGTGTCGGCGGCATGGGCGGCGGCACGAACGGCGCGGCCGGAACGGGGCGTGGCGATGGTGCGGGCGCAGGCGGGGGGAGTTGTGCTGCAAAGAAGGTGGCGTACGCGGGTTTCCGTGTCCCATCCGTACGCAATAGGCCGAGATAGCTCGGATCAATCGACTCGTCCTTCCATTGGAACTGAATCGCCGCGACCACGCCCGCGCGCATGAAGGCATGGACCTGTTGCGCGATCACCCTTACTTGCACCGCCTCGGTATACGTCGGATTGCCCGCGATGCCGTACTCGCCGAACTCCGTGATGTAGAGTGGCTTGCCGTACCGGCGTTCGATGGCCACGAGGTAGTCCAGGCTTGTATCCACGGTCGAGGGATCCATGCCGTCGTACATATGCAGGTCGACCGCGTCGACGTAACCGCCCAGTGCATCGAGATAGGCGAAGAATCCGTCTTGCGCCTCTTGGTTGTAAATCGCGTACCGCTCGGCAATGCTCGTCATCATGGGTGCAATCGTATGGGCGTGGATCGCCGTCCGGGTCGTACCTAATGCCGCCGCCAGTTCGCTCACGTAGGCGGCGGTAAGCGTCGGCATCGGCGCGTTGGCGCCCATCGAGCCGATGTTGTACCCCGGACGCTCTCGGAAGTCGCCGAGGTTGCTCTCGTTCCCTACCTCCCACACGTCCACCGCCGTCGCCCATCGCTGCGCCAGCGTGCCGTAATACCTGCTCACGACGGTGAGGTACTCGTTTTGCGCCATGCCGCCTGTGAAGTAGACGGGCGCGCCCACCAGCAGGATCGTCCGCATCCCGCGCGCGTGAACGTACGCGAGAGCCTGGTCCATCTGCGCGAGGCGAGGCTCTTGCCACACGAGCGTCGTCCCGGTTGTGAGGTACTCGGCCAGCATCTCGGACTCTCCGACGCCGGTCCGCACCCACTGCTGGCCGTGCGCGGCGAGGTCATCCACCGCCGCCGTGAAGTCGGCGTAGGTAACGTGCGAGGGCATTCCCGGCAGCAAGGGTGCGGTGGCGAAGTTGAGCATCGTGCCGAAGCCGACGGACGCGGACGCCTGTAGAGGCGTTTGGTCCCGGTGGGCAGCCGACGCGATGAGCACGATGAGCACGATCACGACGCCTCGGCTGACCCCTTGCCACTGTGTCCGCATCCCCTATCTCCTTTACTGACTGTGCCTGGCGTTAATTCTTTCCACTAGTACAACGCGATGTGCTCCATTAATGTGATGGCAAACGAATCATCGAGACAGTTAACGATCAGTTGACCGATCAGTTGGGGTAGGAAGGAAACATGCACGGATCGAGAGCAAGGTGACAGCGCACGCATTGGGTATCGATATCAACGGATTGTTGGGGGAAGGGGATGCATTGATTTGCAAGGGTGGAGTTGGCCCACGATAGCGGGGTGACTTCCGTTGTCTATCGCTGGCAGGGTGATAGCACGGGCAGCGAAGCGCAAATAAAGGGAGGCCCGCCCCGACACCGGGGCGGGCGCTGCTACCCCTTTTTCGGGAATGCGGGCGGGGTGAGGTCGAAGAGCGGCTTGTCGGGCAGCCTGATCGTCGGCATCGTGAACTTCGCTAGCCGCTCCAGCTTGGTGTCGCTCCGCTTGCCCACCACCCGCCACGAGAACATCCCCTGCACCTGCCCCACGCTCGTCCCTGCCGCCTTCGCCAGCAGCGGCGACGCCTCCACCGTGAAGCCGTTCAGACCCTTTTGCGTCGTGTGCAGCCCGTTGTGGCCGCCGTGCTCGGTGAGGAAGACGTGGTAGGAGTCGGCGTGGATCAGCGCCATGAAGTTCGGGTCCACCTTCACCTCCGCTTTCCCGGCGACGATCTGCCCCTCGCCGAAGTCCTCGAACCATGAATCGGGCGATTCGACGCAGTAGACCAGGCGCGTATCCTTGGTCAGCGGGTGCTGCACCGCCGCGCTCTTGCCGCCGCCGGTGCTCACCCCGTTGATCTTCGCCACGACGAAGTTGCCGGTGACGACCACATCGCCAGTGAAAAAGGCGGCATAGTTAGGCGCATTGGCCGCCCCGACGAAGGCGGCCGCCCCGCCGCCGGGGTTGAAACACTGGCCGACGACGCCGGAGCCGTCGTTGGCGGTGGTATAGAAGTAGCCGCCCGCGACGCCGGGGCCCGCCGCCGGGGTGCCGCCCACCACGCCAGGCCCCTTGACCGAGCTGCCCGCGACGCCGACGCCGCCCGCCCCGGTGGACTGGTTCACCCCCTTCACCGCCACCGTGTTCGCGGCGGTATTGGCGACCGGCGGGGCAAAGCCGACAGTGGCCGGGATCGCGCCGTGAACGCCGACGCCGCCATCGCTCTGGCCGCCCACCCCGGTCGTGGTGCCCGCGCCTGCGCCGCGGACGCCGTAGTTGCCGACTCCGCCAGCACCACCATAGATACCTGCGAAATTCGGAGCGCTTCCGCCATTCGTCACAGCATAAACGCCGTAGCCACCACCAACTGAACTGTAGACGCCGTAATTGCTTCCGGTCGCGGAGACGCCGGTGGAGTATCCACTCGTGGCAACGACGAACGCGGTACCACTGCCGTCCTTCGCGACGAAATTGAAATCCTGTCCCGCCGCGACCGGCTGGCTCGTCTGTTTGGCGACGATTCCCGCCACGACCGCACCCGCCGCCGCGAGGATGCCCCGCCGCTTCACCCGTGTATCCGTCGCTCCGCCGTCTCCATTCGCCACGCAATTCCCTCCTCACCACATCGCGACGGTCGCGCCGCCGCCCATCCGTTCATCTACCATCATCGAGCATCCGCGCAACGCATGTAGCGATTAATCGTCTATGCGCCCGATGATGGGCGGCGGATCGCCACCGGGTGGGGCGGTATGAATGAGCAGCACGACCCAGACCGGGCCGTTCGCGACCGGAGCCGGTATCTCGGGCACGATCCCCGCCGTCTCCCAGCCGCCGTTTGCGGCGGCGTCGCGGGCGATCATCAAGGCGTCGGTGTACGTCCCCGCGAAGCCGACAAACGCGCCGTTCCAGTAATCCAGCAGCGCTATCGCGGGGAACTCGCCCGTCGTCGAGGCGAGGATGCGGAATTCCTGCGGCGCTTTGCCCGCCGCATCGACGGGCGCGGCGCAGCAGAGCGCGAGCAGCAGCCCGCCGATCACCACGAATCGCATCTAGATGCTCCTTTCATTGCCTCATCCACTCATGGCGGGAATCTACCATAGCCGTGCCATCATGCGCGCGTTTCATTGCCGGGCGTGGTGGGTAGTGGCCTTGTTCCTGCAATAATGACCGGGCTGGATGGCGCGGGTGATGATGCCGCGCCGGTATGGGGTTTGCAACCGAGCGAGAGAGTAGACATGCTGCAATGTGAACGACTGGGCGCGACCTACCTGGGCGGTGGTCGGTGCCATTTCTCTGTCTGGGCGCCACTCGCCGAGCGGGTGGCGCTCTGCCTGAAATCACCGGACGCACGCAGCGTGCCGATGGAGCGGGACGCGCGGGGCTATCACCGCGCGACCGTCGATGGCGTCGCGCCCGGCGCGCGATACATGTACGAATTGGATGGGGAAAAGGAACGCCCCGACCCGGCTTCCCGCTATCAGCCGGACGGTGTCCATGGGCCGTCGCAAGTGACCGATCCCGGCGCGTTTCGGTGGCACGACGCAGGATGGACCGGCCTGCCGCTGGAGCGGTTTGTCATCTACGAACTGCACGTTGGCACATTCACGCCGGAGGGGACATTCGACGCGATCATCCCGCATCTCGATACCTTGAAGGAACTCGGCGTCACCGCCATTGAGATCATGCCCGTCGCGCAGTACCCCGGCGCGCGCGGCTGGGGCTACGACGGCGTGCAACTCTACGCGGTGCAGAACTCCTACGGTGGCCCGGAGGGGCTGCAACGACTCGTGGACGCCTGCCACGCGCGCGGCCTCGCAGCGCTTCTCGATGTGGTCTACAACCATTTCGGCCCGGAGGGGAACTATCTCTGGGATTACGCCCCCTACTTCACCGAGCGGTATACGACACCGTGGGGCGCGGCGGTCAACTTCGATGGCTCCCAGAGCGACGAGGTGCGCCGCTTCTTCCTCGGCAACGCGCTCCAATGGCTCGACGACTTCCATCTGGACGGCCTGCGCCTCGACGCGATCGATACCATTAAGGACGGCTCCGCCTACCCCTTCCTGCGCGAACTGGCTGATGTGACGCACGCGCGGGCGCACGAGATAGGCCGCCCGTTCCATCTGATCGCGGAGAGCGATCTGAACGACGCGAAAGTGATCCGACCGGCGGCGGAGCGCGGCTACGGCATGGACGCCCAGTGGAGCGACGACTTCCACCACGCCCTGCACGTCCTGATGACCAACGAGGATCGCGGCTATTACACGGATTTCACGGGCGTCGCCGATCTCGCCCAAGCGTTCCGCGAGTCGTTCGTCTACGCGGGCCAGTACTCGCCGCACCGGCAGCGGCGGCATGGCAACCGCGCCCTACCCGCCGAAGGCTGGCGATTCGTCGTCTGCTCCCAGAACCACGACCAGGTCGGCAACCGCGCGTCGGGCGAGCGTCTGAGCCATATCGTCCCCTTCGAGGGGGCGAAACTGATCGCCGCCACGGCGCTCCTCTCGCCCTTCGTGCCGCTCCTCTTCATGGGCGAGGAGTACGGCGCGCCGCAACCCTTCCAATACTTCACGAGCCACGGTGACCCGGCGCTGATCGCGGCGGTCCGCGAGGGACGGCGCGCCGAGTTCGCCTCCTTCGCCTGGGAGGGCGACGTGCCTGACCCGGATGACCCCGCCACTTTCCACCGCTCGACGCTTACCCACCGCGAGCGCGACGATGGCCCGCATCGGGTGCTCTGGCTCTATTATCAGGAACTGCTCCGCCTGCGCCGCACGCTGCCGCCCCTCGCCGCGCTTGATCTGGAATCCATTGACGTTGCGTACAACGAGGAGGCGAAAATCCTCACCGTCCGCCGCTGGGCCGGGGAGCACCACACACTCGCCTTCTTCAACTTTAGTGACGGTACGCGAACAACGCGGTTTAATGGGCATGGTGAATTCGGTCGCTCGACATTTTGGCGTCCGGTTCTCGATTCAGCGGACGAGCGATGGCTCGGGCCGGGCAATGCGGCAATGAATGTTGAGACTGATTCGGCTGGAGCGTTTCTGGAAGTAACGTTGCCCTCTCTGAGCGTCCTTCTCTGCGCTACATCATAGGAAAGCCATATCGCATGACCGAGCGTTACCTCTGCATTCACGGCCACTTTTACCAGCCGCCGCGCGAGAACCCGTGGCTCGAGGCAATCGAGTTGCAGGACTCCGCCTATCCCTACCACGACTGGAACGAGCGGATCACGGCGGAGTGCTACGCGCCGAATGCCGCCTCGCGCATCCTCGACGGCGAGGGGCGGATCGCGCAGATCGTCCAGAACTACGCGCGCATTAGTTTCAACTTCGGCCCGACGCTGCTTGCCTGGATGGCGGCGAAAGCGCCGGGTATCTATCAGGCGATCCTCGACGCCGACCGCGACAGTCTCGACCGCTTCGCCGGCCACGGCTGCGGCATCGCGCAGGCGTACAACCACATGATCCTGCCCCTCGCCAACCGGCGCGACAAGTGGACGCAAATCTACTGGGGGATCCGGGACTTCGCCCACCGCTTCGGTCGCTTCCCCGAGGGGCTCTGGCTGGCGGAGACCGCCGTGGACCTCGAAACGCTCGATATCATGGCGGAACAGGGGCTCAAATACACGATCCTCGCGCCGTCGCAGGCAGGGCAGGTGCGCGAGCTCGGTGCGGACGAATGGAATGATGTCTCCGGGGCGCGCATCGACCCGACGCGCGCCTATGTGCAGCGACTGCCCTCCGGCCGGAGCATCGCGCTCTTCTTCTACGACGGCCCGATCTCGCGCGGCGTCGCCTTCGAGGGGCTGCTCAACCGGGGCGAGAACCTGGCCAATCGCCTGCTCGGCGCCTATTCGGACGAGCGCACCTGGCCGCAACTCGTCCACATTGCCACCGATGGCGAGACCTACGGTCATCACCACGCGCACGGCGACATGGCGCTCGCCTACGCGCTCCACCATATCGAATCCAACGGCCTCGCCCACCTGACGAACTACGGGCAGTACCTGGAGATGTTCCCGCCCGCACACGAGGTGCGGATCATCGAGAACACTGCGTGGTCGTGCGACCACGGCATCGAGCGGTGGCGGAGCGACTGCGGCTGCAACACGGGCGGTCGCCCCGACTGGAATCAGCAATGGCGCGAACCTCTCCGTGCCGCCCTCGACTGGCTGCGGGATGCCGTCACGCCCGTCTACGAGGCCGCGCTGCACGAACTCGTGCATGATCCGTGGGCGGCGCGGGATGACTACATCGGCGTCATCCTCGACCGCTCGGATGAGACGGTCACGCGCTTCCTCGCCGACCATACGGTGCGGGAATTGACCGAGGCGGAGCGCGTCCGGCTCTGGGAACTGCTCGAAATGCAGCGCCACGCGATGCTGATGTACACCAGTTGCGGCTGGTTCTTCGACGAACTCTCCGGCATCGAGACGGTGCAAGTGATCGAGTACGCCGGACGCGTCATCCAACTGGCGGAGACGATCGCCGGCGACGCATTCGAGCCGCGCTTCCTCGCCCTCCTCCAGGAGGCGAAGAGCAACCTCCGCGAGCATCGCGACGGGCGGGTGATCTACGAGAAGTTCGTCAAACCCGCCGTCGTCGATACCGCGAAACTGGCCGCGCACTACACCATCAGTTCGCTCTACGACGAGTACCCGGCAGACGCCTCGATCTACTGCTACACCGTGGACCGCGAGGCATATCAGCGCTTGGAGGCGGGCCGGGCGACCCTCGTCGTCGGGCGGGCGCGCTTCACCTCGTCGATCACCGGTGAGTCCTCTGTGGAGACCTTCGGCGCCCTCTCGCTCGGCGATCACACGATCAGCGGCGGCGTCAGCCCCGACGTGGACGAAGAGGGCTACGAGGAGTTCGTCGCGCACATCACCGAGGCGTTCACGCGCGTCGATTTCCCCGAGGCGATCCGCGCGATCGACCGCTATTTCCACGAGTCCACCTACTCGCTGAAGACGCTCTTCCGCGACGAGCAGCGCCGCATCCTCGCGACCATCCTCGATGCGACGCTCGCCGAGGATGAGGCGAGTTACCGGCTCATCTACAACCGCCAGGCACCCCTGATGCGCTTCGTGCGCGATCTCCATGTGCCGCTGCCGCAGGCGTTCCAGACGGCGGCGGCCTTCATCACGAACAGCGATCTCCGGCGCGCGCTGGACGCAGAAACGCTCGACCGCGACCGCATCCAGTCCCTCCTGGCGGACGCCGAGACATGGCAGGTAGACCTCGACATACCGGGGCTCTCATACATGCTCCGGCGGCGCGCGGAGCAATTCTCCGAGCGATGGCAGGCGGACCCGGAAGACCTCGCGCCTCTGATCGCGCTGCGCGAGGTCACCGACGTGGCGCACCTGCTCCCCTTCGGCATCGTCTTCTGGCACGCGCAGAATGTCTACTACGATCTCTTGCAGGCGCGATACCGCGCGTTCTACCGACGGGCACGCCGTGGCGATGAGCACGCGCAAGCCTGGGTCACGCATTTCGTCGCGCTCGGGGAGGGTCTCGGCATGGAAGTGGGAGAGAACACGCTGGAAGAGATCCGCGCCCTGCCGTCGGTCACGACGGTCGCCCAGGAATCGCTCGAACGGGCGCGCATCCCGCGCGCGACGTACCGCCTGCAGTTCAACCGCAATTTCACCTTCCGGGACGCGCAACCGCTGATCGACTACCTCAGCGATCTCGGCATCAGCGATTGCTATGCCTCGCCGCTCTTGCGGGCCTGCGCGGGCAGCGAGCACGGCTACGACATCTGCGATCATACCGAGCTCAACCCGGAAATCGGCACTTCGGAGGAGTTCGACACCCTCGCCGCGACGATCCGCGAGCGGGGGATGGGGCTCATCTTCGATATGGTGCCGAACCACATGGGCATCGCCGACCCCGGCAATGCGTGGTGGATGGACGTGCTGGAGAACGGCCCCAGCTCGCTCTACGCGACGACCTTCGACATCGACTGGCACCCGGTCAAGCGCGAGTTGGCGAACAAGGTGCTCCTGCCCATCCTCGGCGATCAGTACGGCGCGGTGCTCGAGGGCGGCCAGTTGCGGCTGACCTACGAGAATGGCGGATTCTTCCTCCACTATTGGGAAACGACCCTACCCATCGCGCCGCAGACCTACGACCGCATCCTCGGCTATCAGTTGGACGCGCTGATCGAGCGGCTCGGCGCGGAGCACGAGCACACTCTCGAACTGGAGAGCATCCTCACCGCGCTCGGCTACCTCCCCGCGACGGACGAGACCGATCCGGAGAAGATGGCCGAGCGGCACCGGGAGAAGGAAGTCATCAAGCGGCGCATCAGCACGCTCTACGACGCCAGTGCGGAAATCCGTGATTCCATCGCAGCGGCGATCGATGCCTTCAACGCGACGGACGAGAGCGGTATCGAAATGCTCGATGATCTGCTCGACATGCAGCCGTACCGCCCCGCCTTCTGGCGCGTCGCGGCGGAGGAGATCAACTACCGGCGCTTCTTCGATGTCAACCAATTGGCGGCGATCCGCGTCGAGGAGCCCGAGGTTTTCCGCGCGACGCACGCGCTCGTCTTTCGCCTGCTCGCCGAAGGAAAGGTGACCGGGCTGCGCATCGATCACCCGGACGGCCTCTGGGACCCGCCGCACTACTTCCGCCAGTTGCAGGAGCAATACATCCTCGCCGCCATCCGTGCCCGGATGCCCGAGCGCGACGACGAGGAGGCGGGGGAAGAGGAAGAGGCCGTCCGCGCCTGGTTCGCCGCGCACGCCGAGGGAGAGGGAGAGGGGCGCGCGCGCCTGCCGCTCTATGTCGTCGCCGAGAAAATTCTCGCCGAGGGTGAGGCGCTGCCGGACGACTGGATGGTGGCCGGGACGACCGGGTACGACTTCCTCAATGAGGCGAACGG
This sequence comes from Thermomicrobiales bacterium, assembly GCA_051002645.1. Classification (GTDB taxonomy): domain Bacteria; phylum Chloroflexota; class Chloroflexia; order Thermomicrobiales; family JALYUS01; genus JALYUS01. The sequence continues at coordinate 6,008 of JBPCMC010000185.1, read as the reverse complement.
ACTCTTCGTGGACGGTGCGCACGGCAAGGCGATCGACGACATCTATACGCGCTTTACCGGCAACCAGACGAGTTTCAACAATCTCGTCAACGCGACGAAAAAGATGATTATGCTCATCTCGCTGGCGAGCGAGATCAATGCGCTCAGTTACCAGTTGGAGCGCATCTCGGAGCGCAACCGCTCGTACCGCGATTTCACTCTCAACAGCATCACCTTCGCCCTGCGCGAGGTGATCGCCTGCCTGCCCGTCTATCGCACCTATACGACGGGCGGGGCCGAAACCGTCACGCACCACGATGCGCAATACGTCGAGCAGGCGGTGGCGGAGGCGAAGCGGCGCAACCCGCGCACGGCGGGCCAACTCTTCGATTTCCTGCGCGATACGTTGCTCCTGCGGAATATCGAAAGTTTCCGCCCGGAGGATCGGCCACGACTGCTCGCCTTCGTGATGAAGTTCCAGCAGATCACCGGCCCGGTGATGGCGAAGGGGGTCGAGGACACGGCATTCTACGTCTACAACCGTCTCGTCTCACTCAATGAGGTCGGCGGTCACCCCGTCCATTTCGGCCTCGGCGTGCCGGAGTTCCACGCACGCAATGTCGCGCGCGCCCGCGACTGGCCGCACACGATGCTCGCCTCCTCCACGCACGACACGAAGCGGAGCGAGGACGTGCGGGCGCGCATCGATGTGCTCTCGGAAATGCCCGAGGAATGGCGCGGCGCGCTCACACGATGGGCCAGGATCACTACCCGGCTGAAGACGGAGATCGGCGGCGAGCGGTACCCGGACCGGAACGCGGAGTACCTGCTCTATCAGACGCTCCTCGGCGCCTGGCCGGTGGACTTCCCGACGCCGGAGTCGTTCGGGGAGTTCCGCGAGCGGATCGCGGCCTATATGCTCAAGGCGGAGAAAGAGGCGAAAGTCCATACCAGTTGGATCAACCCGAACGAGGCATATGACCGCGCGCTCGCCGCGTTCGTGGCCGGCGTGCTGGCGGAGGGGGAGCAGAACGCCTTCCTCGCGGACTTCGGCCCGCTCCAGCGGCGCGTTGCCTTCTTCGGCCAGTTCAATGCGCTGGCGCAGGCGCTCCTCAAACTGACCTCGCCCGGCGTGCCGGACATCTATCAGGGGACGGAACTCTGGGACTTCAGCCTCGTGGACCCCGACAACCGCCGCCCGGTCGATTATGACCATCGCCGCGCCATTCTCACCGACCTCAACGAGCGCGCGGAGTGCCCGGATTGCGGCGTCACGCTCGCGCGCGAACTGGTCGAGACGCGCGACGACGGTCGGATCAAGCTCTTCCTCACCGCCCGCACGCTCGACTTCCGCCGCGCCCACGACGGACTCTTCACCGGCGGCGACTATCTCCCGCTCGACACGCACGGCGCGAAAGCCGCCCATGTCTGCGCCTACGCGCGCACCGCCGGTGATGAGACGGCGCTGGTCGTCGTCCCCCGCCTCGTCGCTGGCCTGACGGGTGGCGAGGAACAGATGCCTCTCGGCGCGGACATCTGGGGAGACACCTGGCTCGTCCTCCCGGCGGAGTACGCGGGCCGCCGCTACCGCAACCACTTCACCGGCGAGGAACTGACCGCCATCGCGCGCGATAACGCCGCCGCTCTCCCCCTCGCCGCCATCTGTGCCCACTTCCCCGTCGCCCTCCTCGAACAGATCTCTGGGAAAGATTGAACCACGAAGACACGAAGAGCACGAAGGAGGGAGAAGAAACCCCTTCAATTCTTCTCTTCTCCTCTCCCCTTCGTGCTCTTCGTGGTTCAAAGTCCCATCGCCCTTGCCGGGGCGGGGTGTTCTTGCTACGCTGCCGGGAGGAAGCGGTGTGGTACGGTGAAGGAGCAGGGCGATGGATGCACGGATTTCGTGGCGACGTGGCCTCGCGCGGACGCCGGACCCTTCCTTCTGGGAGCATGCCCGCTGGTACGACATCCATATTAACTATCTCGAACCGCACTTCGCCGCGATGGTCGCGGCGATTGTCTGGGCGGTGCCGCCATTGCCGACGGATGCGTCCGTCGTCGATATCGGTTGCGGCGTCGGCACGCTCGCCTCGCGCTTCCACGCCGCCTATCCCGAACTCCCCCTGACCCTCCTCGATACCGACGAGGAGAACATCGAGACGGCCCAGAAGAAGATGGGCAAGGGGGGCACGCCCGCCGTCCCGCTCCTCCACCGGATCGACCCCGACGCCCCCGCGCAGCCGCTTCCCGGCACCCCCTACGCCCTCGCCGTCTCGTCCACCACCTTCGGCGGCATCGTCGGCGAGGAGAGCACGGACGACGTCTTCCGTGCCCGTCTCAGTAACCTGCTGCGCATGGTCTATGCGTCGCTGGAGGAGGGCGGCTGCCTCGTCTATGGCGATTTCCTCAGCCACGGCCTCGGCGTGCGCGAGCACATCATCCTGCTCGATGAAGCGGGTTTTTCGGACGCCGAATGCGTCTGGCGCGACGGCGACCTCGTCGTCGTCGGCGGGCAGCGAAGGACTGAGGACTGAGGACTGAGCGATGACTGTTGGCTACTCGGGCAAGCCGCTCATCGAGAAATTGGGTCTCAGGGAGGGCTTTCGTGCCCGGATTGTCGATGCGCCGGATCAGTATTGGGCGTTGCTTGGCCCGCTTCCGCCATCCGTGGCGCTCGTTGATGACTGCACGCCGAACCTTGACCTCGATTTCATCCACTGCTTCACGACGCGGCGGGATGATCTGGAGGCCACATTCCCCGCTTTGCAATCCCAACTTGGGCAGCGCGGCATGATCTGGATCTCCTGGCCGAAAGCGACGGTGAAGACGGAGACTGATCTCAATGAAAACATCGTCCGCGCGATTGGCCTACGTAATGGGCTGGTCGATGTCAAAGTCTGCGCTGTCGATGCCCAATGGTCCGGCCTCAAGTTCGTTCGTCGGCTGAAGGATCGTTCGTAATGCGGCCATACCCCGTTTATTCAGTATGCTCCCGGTGGTAGTGGTAATACCACCCTGCCGCAGCGAATAGCAGTCCTCCTACCAACCACCAGGGATCCCACAGCAGGAGATGCCAACGGGCTGACCTGCTACCCAACCCCGTTGGGGTAGCGATCACGCCGGTGACCATGAGCGCATGTTGGATCATGCTCGCCGCGCCCTCGTACAAGCCCATTAGCGCGACCGCGCCCCAGGCGGCGATCATCAGCAGCCAGCGGGGGAAAACCCGTCCCCAGGGTCGCACAAGCGCGAGGGCGAGTAACCCGGCAACGACCTTCAGGACGCCGGTTGCCCAGAGGATCGCAATCCAGCCGGGATCGCGCGCCAGAACATGCGCGGTGATCGCGGGTGCATTCGTAGCAGCGCCCGCTCTTCCCCCGGCGGCCCAATAGAAACTGATCGCGGCGAAGACGAATGCCCAGATGCAGGCCGCGTATCCTGCCCACACCGGCGGCTGAAAATGTCGGATGTCGTGTCGCTGCCCGGTAGTCATCAATCTCCTCCCGGTATCGACGTAGGAGTCACGTAGTTCACGAAAGAATCTCGATGGTCGCAGGTTTCCAGCCTATCTCTCAGGGTGGGAAGGCAGGCTGGAAGCCTGCGACCACCAGAGAAGGTCCCACTGCGGGCGCCCTGACGGGTCAGGTTCGATGGCCTTCTTTTCTCCGAACACCGTCAGCAGTGTCACATTCCGTGCCGCTCATGCGTCTCTGCGTGCGAGAGCCGGTCAACGGTGACCGGGATCGACAGGCAAGGAGATTGACGATGCAACGCAGTCAGACGATGACCGCCACAACGCCCGCGCTCGAACCGTTCATCCGGCAGAGGACCGTCCTGCTCACCACCTATCGTCGCACCGGTACGCCAGTTGGCACGCCGGTGCATATCGCCATCGACGGCGATCGCGCCTTCTTCCGCACCTGGGATACCGCCGGGAAAATGAAGCGCATCCGCAACAACTCTACGGTGGAAATCGCCCCTTCGACGGTGCGCGGCGAACCGACCGGCCCTGCGATGCCCGCTCGCGCGCGGATTCTGGCGGGCGATGAGTCGGTACGTGCGGCTCAGGCCATCGCCCGCAAATACCCGATCCTGCACGGCTTCCTCATCCCGCTCTTTCATCGCGTGCGGCACTACCGCACGATGCAGATTGAATTGACACCGACGCACGCAGCGCATCAACCGCGCTAAGGAAAGAAAGGAACCCTGTCATGGCGAAAACCTACCGAGTCACCTTCGGCGTTCGTCTCTCCAATGCCATCGTCACCGCCCTGCTGCGTGCCGGCGTGAAACTCGGGGCGATGACCCTGCTCACCGTGCGCGGGCGCAAGAGTGGGGCGCCGCGAACGACGCCGGTCGTCATCGATGAGTACGACGGCCAGCGCTGGCTCGTCTCTCCATTCGGCGAGGTCAACTGGGTACGCAACCTGCGTGCAGCGGGTGAAGCGGTGCTCACACGGGGCCGTCGTTCGGAAACCATCGCCATCGTCGAATTGAGCGCGGCGGAGGCGGCCCCGATACTGAAGCAGATCGTTGCCCGTGCCCCCTCCTTTATTCGCTCCCATTTCGATGTAACCGCAATCTCGCCGCTCGACGATTTCGAGCGGGAGGCGCCACGCCATCCCCTCTTCCTCGTGCAACCTCCCGCAGGCATGACACGCTGACGGAGTCGTATGCTATGCGCGATGTGCGCCGGGTCTGATCCGTGGCGCATCCATCGCGGAGGTGAAAGTCATGCCGGAAGTTGGGGCCAACGATCTGGACACATTCAACGCGCACCGCGCGCTCCTCTTCGCCATTGCCTATCGCATGACCGGCAGCGTGATGGACGCGGAGGAAATCGTGCAGGAGGCGTATCTCCGCTGGCAGCGGCGCGAGGAGGTCGAGGTGCAATCCGCGAAGGCGTATCTCTCCACCATCGTCACGCGTCTCAGCATCGACCATTTGCGGGCGGCGCATAGCCAGCGCGAGACCTATACCGGCTCCTGGCTGCCGGAACCGCTTATCACTGAGACGGGCCCGGATCTGGCGGATGTCGCGGCCCTGCACGAATCGATCTCGATGGCGTTCCTCGTGCTACTGGAAGACCTCACGCCCCTGGAGCGCGCGGTCTTTCTGCTGCATGATGTCTTCGCCTACGACTTCCGGGCAATCGCGGGCATCGTCGGCAAGGGTGAGGCGAACTGCCGCCAGATCGCCCGGCGCGCGCGGCAAGAGATCCAGGCGCGGCGGCCCCGTTTCGACTCCTCGCCGGAGCACCAGGAGGAACTGACGCAGCAGTTCATTACGGCCTGTACGAATGGCGACCTCTCCGGCCTCCTCGCGACGCTCGCGCATGACGCAACCTTCTGGGGGGACGGTGGCGGAAAAGTGCGGGCTCCCTTCCGGCCCATTGCGGGTGCGGAACGCATCGCCGCATTCATCCTCGGCATCGTGCGGAACGTGCCGGGCAATACCGAGATACGCCGCCGATCGGTCAACGGGCAACCGGGCTTTCTCTTCCTCGTTGAAGGTGCCGTGTACGCGGCCCTCACACTCCACATCGTGGAAGGACATATTCAGACCATTCATGTGGTCGCCAACCCGGACAAGCTCCGCGCGCTCGCCAGCCAATGATCTGTCTGCACCACCGCTACTCCGCGATGGGCATGCCTTCTACGGCAAGAACGCTGTCGTGAATGCCTTGGTCGGGTCGAAGGGCTTGGCGAGCAGTTTCTGCTCGGTCATGAATGCGCCGAACGTCTGCCAGACCGCCGGTTTCTGATCGCCCCAGCGCGGCGCGTCCGCCGTGTACTGCTTAGCGAGGTACGCCTGACTCTGCTGGATGAGGTCCTTGCTCGTCTCCGGCGTCGCCTTGGCGAGGATGTCGCCCGTCGCCTTCGGGTCGGCAATCGCGTCGTTGTACCCCTTGCTCGTCGCGGCGAGGAACTTCTTGACGATGTCGCCGCGCTTCTGCGTCATCTCCTCATTGGTGATGTAGATCGGCGTGTAGTAGTCGGGGACGACCTGCTGCCAGGCGGTGAGCGGCA
>JBPCMC010000184.1:0-11771 GCA_051002645.1 Thermomicrobiales bacterium | reverse complement strand
TTAAAAAACCTCAAGTTGACGAAATAACGCGCGAAATGGTATGATACAAGCACACGAAGATGTGTACGGACGCGCATATCTGGTCACCGTAAGGGGCTCACAGTATCATGGATCGACAGCACGGCAGTACCCGCCGCACCATCATCGAGGCGCTGAAACGGCAGGACGGCCTGACCGCCAATCAGCTCGCGGCCATGCTCGCGATCACCAGCATGGCGGTGCGCAAGCATCTCGCGCAGTTGGAGGCGGAGGAACTGATCGTCTCGACCGTCGAGCGGCGCCCGGTGGGCCGCCCGGTCAATCATTTCCACCTCACGGAGGCGGCAGAGCGGCTCTTCCCGAACACGTCCGACCGGCTGACCGTCGAACTGCTGACGGATCTGCGCATCCTCAGCGGCGAGGATACGGTCGATCGCCTCTTCGAGCGGCGGACGGACCGGCTGGCGGAGGAGTTGAACGCGGCGATGGAAGGGCAGGCGCTCGAAGACCGTCTCGAAACGCTCAAGACACATCTCGATAAGAACGGCTATCTCGCGGCGTGGGAGCGCACGCCGGAGGGCGATTATCTGCTTAAGGAGTTCCACTGCGCGGTGAGCAGCGTGGCGCATTCGTTCACGCAGCCCTGCGTCTCCGAGTTGGACCTCTTCCGGCGGCTCCTGCCGGGCGTCTCTGTCACCCGCGAGCATCACATGACGGAGGGCGAGCATCTCTGCTGCTATCGCATCCGCCTCGGCGAGTCCGCCGTTTCGGTCGCGTAAGACGATGCGAGGTGATGCCTGATGGCGATGACCGAGAAGAGATCGCAATCGCTCATCGAGCAGTATATCGAGCAGAACCCGCACCGTCCCGGACTGGATGAGGCGCGACTGGTCGGCTACGGCGTGGCGGTCTGGGCGCTCGTTGGCTATCTCCGTGGGGCGCAGGGAGATATTTTGCGGGTAGCGGACGACTACGATATTCCGGTCGAAGCCGTCGAAGCGGCAATCGCGTACTATCACGAGCATCAGATTTTGATCGACGCCCGCCGCGCAGCCAATCGCGTGATCGACGCTGCATAACGGTGGCACGGTTCCATCTCGATCACAATGTGTCGCAGAAAATTGCCCCCGCTCCTTCGAACGGCGGGGCATGATAGTGTCACGGCGCGTGAACTGCGGATGGAAGCGGCGGGAGACGACGAGCATCTGCTCGTGGCCGCGAAAACTGACCGTATCCTTGTAACCTACAATGTGAAAGACTTTCGCTTGTTGCACGACGCATGGCAGCGATGGTCAGGGGATTGGAATGTTGCGCGCCGCCACGCGGGTATCCTCATCATCCCCGATAGTTGGCTGGCCCCGCACGCCACGGAACAACTCGATGCCTTTGTCCAAGCCGTGCAGTCAGTCGCTAATGAACTGCATGAGTGGAACCAGATATGGCGCCAACGCCACCCACGATAGCATCCGTCTCAGACTCAAATCACTCTTTCGATTCCCCATCCAGCCACCAGAACCGCTCCGCGATGCCGGTGCCGCCAGCGACGAGGTTGCCGTAGGCGCGGACGGCCTCGGGCATCGGTACGTCGGGGAAGAGCAGCGAGAGTTGCGAGGGATAGCAGCCGATAGCACGCACTTTGGTATTCAGCCACGTAGCGATATTGATGACCTCCGGCGATGCTCCGACGAGATCGGGGGCGGCCATGCGCGCCCGGTATTCCTCGGCATCCGCCGCGTAGGGGTAGTCCTCATAGCCACGGACGCGCACACCCTGGGCGGCGATCAGGCGCATTGCCGCCCAGACCGCCTGATGATCGACGTGACGGCCAATCGCCAGCGGCCCGGTCACGACCGTTTCCGGGCCGATCAGGGCGCGCGACATGAGCGCACTGGCGATGGCGGCAGGCAACAGCGCGTCCGCCGGGGCGAGATGGGTACGCAGTTCATCCCAGGAGCGGTAGCGGCCCTCGCGGAACGCGCCATCGACGAAGGGGAGCATCACGAGCGCCGCGCCGAGCGCCATCGCCGCCGCTTCGTCCTCGGCACGGCGCGATGCCAATGCTTCCGCGACGCTCGCGACGCCCCACGCGGTGAGGTGCCATTGCGCGTACGGCGTGAGCGGCATCTCCGCTGGCGGTGTGCCCGCGAAGACGGTGACGATGGCGACCTGCTCTCCCGCCGCGACCTGGCGCGCCACCTCCCCGCCGCAGAAGAGCGCGACATCGTCGAAATGAGGGGCGAGGAAGAGATGCACGACGGGCAATGGGAAACCTCACCCCCCCGCCCCTCTCCTTTGCTTGTCAGCAAAGGAGAGGGGGAGCAATGCGGGATTCGTAGGGGCGCATAGCGTGCCATCTGCTTCAACTTATTCAGATGCGTCTGAACGTCCGTACTGGTCTCGCTCGTTGCATCATGCCGGTTGGTGCTGATTTGCGAGCGGTATCTGCTCTGAAAAGGCTAGTACGTACGCATTTAGTTGGAGCAGATGATAGCGTGCGCCCTCCCTCCCTCAGTCCTCAGTCCTGCGTAGCCGTTGCGCGCCGCACAATTGCTCGACGGGTTGGCCGATGATCGCCTCGACCTCGTCCATCAGGGCGCGGATTTTGCCTTCGGTTTTGAGGATGAGGGCGTAGCGCGCCGGGCTGGATTGATCGCGATACCGTTCCCGCACGGAGGCGCAGCGGTCCGCGAGGCAGACGACGCTGTCGTAGTGCGCGAGGCCGTCCGCGATGGTGACGGCCTTTTCCTCCCAGGTCGTCGGTCGGTAGTCGGCAGGGGGCCAGCAGACGGAGGCGGCTTCCTCCGCCGTCATGCCACCGCTGCTGTGGACGACGCAGAAGCGCGCGAGCAGTGGCTGGCCCTGGGCGAGGAGCATCCGGTACCCCTCCCAACAATGCATGATGCCGTCGTGCGTCACATTGCGCCCGATGTCATGGAGCAGGCCACCTGTCCGCGCCAATGCAGGATCGACCGGCATACCGGCGGCAGCCAGCGCCTCCGCGATCTGCCCGGCGAGCCGCGCTACCGTGACGCTGTGCGCGCCCCATGTCTCGTCCAGCGGAATGTAGTGCGCCAGCAGCGCCCGTGCTTCCGTCTCCGAGAGTATCGTCTCTGTCACCACAATCCTCACACCTTTCTCATCACCGGACTGCCGCCGTCAGTGTACAATACCGCCATGCGATTGCTGCCCGCCGCGCCCGCCCCACCACGTTCATCGCTCTCGCCTGCGCCCGGATGGGAGCGCGCGCTCCTCACCGGCCATCGCGGCGCGTCCGCCTACGCGCGGGAGAATAGCCTCGCCTCTTTCCTGCTCGCCATCGACATAGGCGCGGACGTGCTGGAATGCGACGTACGGGTGACGCGGGACGGCGTACTCGTCCTCGCGCATGACGGCATCGTCGGGCGCGGCCGGAGCGTGGCGCGCATCGCCACCGAACGTGCGACCGATCTGCGCGCGCGGGTGCCGGATATGCTCACGCTCGCGGAGTTGCTCGCCGTCGTCCGGGAGCGCGGCGTGTTGCTCAATGTGGACCTCAAAGTACCGGAGGCGGAGGTGGCGCTCGTCGGGATGCTCGCCGCGCACGACCTCCTGCATCGCACCGTCGTCACGTCGCGCGCGTCGTATCAACTGCGGCGGTTACGCGCGCTCGCGCCGCCACTGCGGCTCGGATTATCGAAGGGATCGAGCCCGCCGCGCGGACTGCGTGGCACGCCGGAATGGGCGGCGCTCCTCGGTCAGCGCGGGCTACTGCCGCGTGTGCTGCCGGACATCCTGCGCCGCGCCCGCGCGGATGCCGCCTATCTGCACTTTCGCCTCGTCACGCCGCCGCTCATCGCCGCGCTGCATCGTGCCGACTTCGGCTGCTACGCCTGGACGGTGGACAGCGCGGCGGTCGCCGAGCGTCTCGCCGATTGGGGCGTCGATGGCATCACAACGAACCGGCCCGATCTGATCCGCCCACTGATTGCCACGACCCGCAACGAGAAACCCGACGACGTAGGAGGACTCAATGGCCGTCACCATCCTCACTGACGGGGAGGATTGGACAATCCCGCCCCGCTCCGCCAAGGAATCGGCCTACCGCATCATCCGGCGCGGCGACGACCGCTGGGCCGTCCAGGCGACGACAGCGGAGCGATACGCGGCGGGCGGCGATTGGTTCTCCCCCTTCGCCTCGGTCCTGACGGCGGAAGAAGCCTGCACCGCCCTCCTGCGGCGGATGGCGACGCAGATCAAGGACCGCGCCTACCTCGATGAGGTCGTCGAGGAGATCACCCGGCTGACCGGCGCGCCACCGCCCGCAGTAGGGAGGGCTAAGGACTGAGGACTGAGTAGCACGCTGACACCGACTGTCCGCTGCCTGCCGCCTGCTTCCCTAATAGTTGTACCCTCCGATTGTGTATGGTATGCTGGCGATGTGTACGTACAGCGCGTGCATGGGATGTGGAGAAGGAGGGTTCTGATGCGCGTACATGGACGATCCCGGCGGCTACGACGACAGACCGCCTGGTCCTTACTTGCGGTGACCGCACTTTTCGGCGCGGTGCTCACGGCGTGGATTGCCGGGCCGGCGAGCGCGGCGGCAGGTTTCGCCAGCCCGCTCTTCATGACGAAATGGCAGACGGACGAAGCGGTCACGACAAACTTCTGGGGGCCGCTCCAGAATGCCCGTGACGGACAGCCCGAACCGTACGTCGAGGGTACCTACAACGGCGCTACCGGTCAGCGGCTCGTGCAGTACTTCGACAAGGGGCGGATGGAGCTGACCAACCCGACAAACGGGACGGTCACCAGCGGCCTGCTCGCGACGGAACTGATCACGGGCAAGCTCCAGTCCGGCGATAATACCTTCCAGCAGCTCCAGCCCGCCGCCATCCCGATCGCGGGCGACCCGGACAACATCGGCCCGACCTATGCCTCGATCAGTGCGAATGCCACGACCTTGCAGGCTGCGGCCACCTCCACCCCCGGCGTGGCGGTCAGTCGCTCGCTCGGCCCGACGGGGACGCTCGGCAACTATACGGGCGCTTACGCGAGCGACCCGCAGGCGAATATCGCCACCTTCGACGCGACGACGACGCATAACGTCCCCGCCGCCTTCCTGAACTTCCGCAACAAGGTGAACCTCCTGAACATCGGCTTCGCCATCGCCGAGCCGTTCTGGTCCACGGTCAAAGTCGCCGGCACGCAGAAAGATGTGCTCGTCCAGGCATTCGAGCGGCGCGTCCTCACCTACACGCCGACGAACAACGACCCCTTCAAGGTGGAGTTCGGCAACATCGGCCAGCACTACTATTCGTGGCGTCAGTCGCCGCAGACGCAGGCCACACCGACGCCGTCGGTGACGGCAATACCGACCGCTGTCGCCGATACGACCCCGCCGAAGTTCATCAGTGAGCCGAAAGTCGAGTATGTCACCCCGTACTCGTTCACCCTCACATGGTCAACGGACAAACCATCGTCCAGCGAGGTCAAGTACGGGACGTCATCGAACTACGCGAGCATCAACGACAAGCAAAAGACCTATCTTTACACCGATCATCAAGTCGTCGTGAGCGGGCTGACATCGGGGACGTTGTATCATTATCGCGTCCAGTCCCGCGACTCGAGAGGCAATCTGGCGGTTGACAGCCAGGACCGCACGGTCATGATACCCTCGACAGCGGCGGTGGTGCCGGTCCTCTCGGGCATCACGGTTCATCAGACGACGACGACGTTCACCGTGACATGGACGACCAATATCAATGCCTACTCTCGCGTCGAATATGGACGCGGCGGCGTCTATGACGGCTTCCGCAAGGGCGACGGCAACGATCCCTTCGGCACGACCCATTCCGCGACGGCGATCTCGCTGGACCCGAGCACGATCTACACGTTCCGTATCGTCTCCGCCATCCCCACGCAGGGGAATGACCCCTTCATTGCGGTGGCGTCGGATGAAGGTCCCTCGCCGTACGCCAACCCTACCGTGCAGACGAATGCGGTGGTGTCAAACATCAAGATCAGCGGCCTTACTGCGGTGCAGGACAAGGGCGGACAACCGACGAACATCCAGCTCACGACCGACCGGCGCGCGTCAGTGGTCATTGAAATCGGCTCGACGAGCAAACTCGGCGAGGGCTATATCTTCGGCCCTGCAGCTGATTACCCCTATCCATTCACGCGCAACCTGCACAGCATCGCGATCAATCTCCCGCCGAACGTCACCTTCTATTACCGCGTGACAGCCTACGACGAACAGGGAATAGGGACGACGGATATTGGATCATACACGACCACGTAAGGCTTCTCACCGCCCCCGCTCAATCCGAGCGGGGGCTTTTGTTTTGGCGTCCTCCCGTCGCCCGCTGATCGCCATCGTGTCCGTGCGTCTCCTTCGAGCGGTCGCGAAGGGGGAGGAGCGATGCTATGATCGCGCGAGGTTCGTGCGCCGTGCGCGTCGCATCGACGATGACTGCCGATGGAGAGGAGCCAATGCAACTCACGCGCACACGACACAACGGCCCGGTGCATCTTTCCGCGCGGTCACTCCGTTGGGTTTGTGCAGGGTTGCTTGCCATCGTGATCCTCGTTGCACTGCCGTTCTCCCGCCCCCGCCTTTTTGCCGTCTACACACCCACAACCTTGCAGACAGCACCGGGCACGAAGGGCATCTTTCAGCCGGAGATCGATGACCGAGGAAATCAGTTTGTCTGGACCGCGCCAAGCGCGTTGATCGACTTCTCATTGGTCGGAACGAAGCCGGTCTACCTCCAGATCGCACTGAGAAACGCTGCAATTGCGCGCGGCCCCGATGCACCGGTACACGTCCTCGTTGATGACCGAGAGGTCTCGCAACTCCACCCCGCGCCAGATAATGGTGCCTTCCAGACCTTTCGCGTGCAACTACCGCACCGGGGCGATGCGATGCTTCATCTCATGCTGCGCACCGATCCCTTCTTGCCGGGGAGAGGTGACACGCGCACCCTCGGCACGATGGTCAAGAGTGTTGAAATCGATAAAAGTGCGGCATGGTCCAGCATACGCGGACGTTTCTGGTTGTATTGGCTCGTGCCGATTTTCGGCGTACTCGCGGCTGTGCTGCTATGGGCCGCACAAAGCGGCGATCGTTCGTTACCGTCAACGGTGTGGACGGTAAGGGCGGGGTACGGGGCGGTCGCGGCCTGTCTCTCAGGGGCAGCATGTATGCTCGTGGCGGTCTCGCTGCTGCTGCGGATGGGCAGGATCGATCTGGACCGCTACGAACTCTGGCTCTTTGGCAGCCTGTACCTCGGCGTCTTCCTCGCTGCGGTGGCGTTCCATCTCCCCTTCGGAGGGCCTAATTCCCCGACGCTGTGGCAGCGATTGACAGGCAGCGCCTTCACCGCGCGACGACCGATGCTCCTGGTGCAGGGTGGCAATGCCCTGCTACTCGGCGTGACGACGCTTGCCGCACTCCATTTCCTTCATTCACCGGGGACGGGCGATGTGCAGGACAAGCTCGTCTGGATGCGCAATCTCGCATCGAATGGCCTCGTGGGCGGTTTCCGGGTAAGCGCCGACAACTATCCCCCCGGCTCCTTTGTCATCCTGCTCCTTATCACGAAGATCGCGGCGCCGCTGTCGATGGGCTTTTTCCTCGCGTATAAGCTCTCATTGGTGGTCTTCCTCTTCCTCTCCGGGCTCGTCGTGATGATCTGGACGAAGAATGCCGTCCTACTCGTCGCGATGCAATGCGCGCTGATCCTCGATAGCAGCGTTCTGGGATACAACGATGTCTACGTTGTCCCGACGTTGCTCCTCGCCCTGTGGGCGCTCCACGCGAGGAAGCCGGCCTGGTTCTCCGCACTCTTTACGATCACGCTCCTCATCAAGTGGCAGCCGGTGATCATCGCGCCGGTGCTCTTCCTCGCAGTCCTTCTCGCGCATCGCGACGAAAAGAGTCCGCGCGATCTCCGGCGCATCATCGCGGCGCTGATCCTTCCCTGCGGTACGATCGTGTTCGCGACATTGCTGCTCTTTGGCGCCGCGTTCATCGATGCCTTTCGTGCCGCGCTCAGTGAGCATTGGTTGAGCGCGAACGCCCTCAATGCGAATTGGGTGCTGACACGCATCCTACACGGACATGGCGTGCTCGCGCCGGGCGATGCGGCAACCAGCCACAAGCGATACGTCTTCGTGACAGGCTGGCCGCTCTTGCTGGCGACAAAGGCGGCGTTCGCGATGGTCTATCTTGCCGTTCTGTACCGCTTTATACGAAGCAGGAAAACCGATGACGAGGTGCTCTATTATGCGTACGTCTGCTACTTCGCGTACTTTCTTCTCAACACCAGCGTCCATGAGAATCATCTGATCCCCGCCGTGATTCTCGCCGGTGTGTTGTGGTGGCGCGACGCATCGTATGCGTGGGTCTTTGTCACAACCACCGTGATAACGAACGTGAATTTGTACCTGTTCTACGGGTTGGACGGCGTCCTTCGTCTCCCTCTCAGCGTGCATGGTCTCGATATGACGGTCGTGCTCGCGCTATGCGTCGTCGGGGTTTTTATCGCCCTCCTGGTGCGCGGGCCGCCATCCGTCCGTGAGAGGGTACACTATGCCCCGAGGGCGCCCGATTCACTGGTCGCGACAGTCAGGTGAACCGGCGCTTCGGGCAATGCCGACGACGATGCGCATGTGGATGGCCTGCTTACCGCGCCGGGCGTTGCGATGTGATCGCCGATGTCTCCGGAATAGGTTGCCCGTGATCGAGGCCGGGGACGGCTCGTGCGGTGTCCTGGTCACTTGCATGGGTCACGACCCAGTCGCGGTCGCGGCGCTCCTCTATCCTGCGCCACAGCGACACGGCGAGCCCGATCTGGGCAAAGATCGGCGCGGAAACGAGCACCGTGACATCGAAGTACGAATGCCGCCCCAGCGGGAGCCTGAGGAGGTCGCGCAGGAGAACATCCTGACCGAACGCCAGGAAGGCGATTGCCCACATTGCGCACACCCGCCAAACGAGCGGGGGCGCTGGGGATATCCCCAGTATCAAGAGCAATACACCGACCGGGATCAGGAGCACCACTTCGTAATGCTGCCACGCCACCGGGATCGCGAGCAACATCGTGCCGACGGTCAGGCTGAAATCGGCCGCATAGCGCGGGCTCGTCCGTGCGGGCCGTGCGCGCAGCCGCCAGCAGAGCGGTAGAGTCACGAGCAACAGACTGAGCGCGGTCAGCACGGTCACACGCGGCCCGCGGATCTCCTGAATGCCGAATACGCGCAAGAGAAGCGCGAGCAGGGATTGGTTCTCCGCATACGTGGTGCTGCCACCGATCTGCGGTAAGACATGACGAAAAAAGAGCGCGGTCGTTTCCCAGCCAACGATGAGCGTGCTGAGACCCGTGAAAGCGATGAGAGAAGCGATCAGCCAGCCAAGCGCGCGCCATTCACGCTTCCAGAGCAGGAAGAGCCCGAGATAGAGGGGATAGACCTTAATCAGACCGGCAAGGCCGATGGCGATGCCGGTGAGTGGCGACCAGTGACGCCGCAAGCCAATCAGCGTCAAGACGAGCAAGAGGAGGAGAATGCTGTCCCACTGCCCCACGATACTGCCCCGGAGCGGCAGCCAGAGGAGCGTGAGGGCAACGAGGATCACGGCGGGCCATCCGCGCGGCGCGCCGATTGCATACAAGCGCAGTTCGGCCACGAGAAGCCCGATACCCGCCGCTACACATCCGACCAGGAGAATCCGCCAGACCATGAGGGCGGAATGATAGGAAAGCAGCGAGAGTGGTGCAATGAGCACGGCGGGGAAGGGCGGCTGACGATAGATGACGCCGAGGAGCGGGTCGGCGGCGAGGCCCTTCAGGTCATACAAATCGTGCAGATTGCCCGTCCAGACCGCCGTTGCCGCCCGGTAAAAGATGCCGAAATCGGTTGTCCCTCCGGCGCCGAGCGAATGAAGAAAGGTAGTCGCGGAGGCGGCGCTGGACAACACGACAGCGGTCGCTCCGATCGCCCAGATCGGCCGTGCCGCCCGGTACGCGCGGTAGTGCCGGATAAGGGCAAGCGCGCAGATCGAGGTGAGGGGAAGAAACGCGGCATCCACGACCATCGCAAAGGGTTGATGGGGTACGAAGAGCAGCGCCGTAACGGCGAGCGCGACGACCAGCGTCGCGACGAACGCCGGACGCGGCGCCCAGCGTGTCAGGAGCAAGCGATAGAGCAGCACGGTCTCCCCGATGAATGCCAGCAAGGGGATAAGTGGCGGGATGAGCGGCCACCGCGCCGACGCGATGCCGACATCGGTGACGGCGACCCCGAGGGTGCGCGGGTTGCGTGTGGGCTCCGTGAAAACCTCACTATGGAGCTGCAGAGTATGGACCCCGGTCCCTGCCACAGGAACCCGCACGCGGACGGTGTGGCGCTGGTAATCCGGGCCGACGGTGATGCGCTCGATCACCGTGCCGTCGAGCATCAATTCGACCACCGGCGGAGCGCCACCCGCCGGGCGTGGCGCGGCGACGCCAATCGTGAGGGTGTAGGCGCCGCTCGGTATCGGAGGAAGGCGGACGGCGCTCTCTTGCCGCGTCCAACGAAATGCGAACTGCGGAGACTCCTCGCGGCTATAAAAGCCCGTCAGATCGGCTTGCTCGTTCGCGATATCAATGCGATGTGACGAGGTCGGTTGGTAGGCAATGAGAGCGAGGAGCGCCGCGAACAGGGCCAGAAAAAGGGAGGGGGCAATACGCGAGTGGGTCAATGACATTCTTGAGAATCGACCAAACATCATCGCGTACACGCATCCACGAGAGATTGCCCTTCATTGCATTGCACGATAGCGCCAGAAAAATCGTACCGGGTCGCACCTCACTCTCTTTCGCTGCGCGACGCACACACTATAACACGATCTTTCCGTGCATTTCGCCTGCATTCGGCAACCAGAGCGTAGTCCGTCTCGATGAAACGAAGCGGGGCTCTGGTGGGAGATAGTGATATACCTTCGACCGCGCCCCGCTACACGTCGCATCACATCATGTCAGCGTATTGGTCGTCGGAACGTCGGGGCCGACGTCGGCAAACTGCACATCGTCGAGCCAAACTTCGCCTTTCCCTTGCAGGAGGATGCCGAAAGCAAGAGCGGTCGCAGCCTGCGGTACATCCAGGACAATCTCGTAGCGCGCCCAGTCGCTCGTCCCTTTGATTGGCCGGTTCTGCATGTTATCGAAACTGAGCGATTTTCCCGTCTTGCGCGTGTCAGGACCATCTACACGCATCCACAATCCCGCCCAGTCCTCCACTCCGTCTGCTTTCGCCCAACCTGATATACGCACGCGGGTATCGGGATATGACCGTGCTTGCACCATTTGCATCAGCGTGCCAAAGCCGCTGGGGGATTCGCGATCCGCGCGCAGGTATCCGCTCGCCTTCCCGTTATGCAGCACGCCGGTATCGGTACCGATGCGATAATCCTGTGGCTGATCCCCCGCCAGCAACCATCCCATCGTTCCCGCCTCGAAATCGAGATTCTGCGTCTGGGCTGGGAGTGCCATCGCATCGGTGGTCGGCACGTCCTGCCCGACAATCTCGAAGGCCACATCATTCAGCCAGACGCTTCCCCTGCCCGCCAACAGGATGCCGAATGCCAACCATGTACTCTCCTGCGGGACATCGAGCACGATCTCGTACGCCTGCCAATCGCGCGTTCCGGTGATCGGTCGGCCCGCCATGTTATCGAAACTCAGCTCTTGATTATTTGGGCCGTCCACGCGCATCCACAGTCCCGCCCAGTTTTCCACCGCGTCCGCCTTCACTGTGCCCGTCATGCG
>JBPCMC010000183.1:0-4645 GCA_051002645.1 Thermomicrobiales bacterium | reverse complement strand
GGTAGTGGGTCAGTTTGAAATGGGCGGGGCGAATATTTTGACCTGTCAGGCACAATGAGGCACCCTTGCGAGCGAAGTCGGGTTGATTGGGCGTGAAGTGGGAGCATTCGGGGATGACGAGATTCGGACTCGCGAGACCCTTCGTATCGGGTGTCCGTCCCCACGATGAGCCTTTAGACGGTATCAACCTATAGGGCCGCTCAGGACACAACCCCGAATGCTCCCACTTCACGCCCAATCAACTCAGTCTATCACTATCCTCGTTCTCCCGGCGTTCCTCCGGCCTCATTTTCGCGGCACAGGTTTTGCCGCCGAACTTTACCGGAAGGCACAGAAGGATTCAAACTGACCCACTACCGGAAGGTAGAAGCTACTATCTCACCAGGGGTATAGCCCAGGAAGCGCTTCAGTGAGCGGGTCAGGTGAGATTGATCGGCGTAACCCAGTTCGTGGGCAGTGTCTATAATGGGATTCCCTTGGTGCAGGAGTTCCACCGCACGTTGAGCGCGTTTTATCTGGCGGATGTGATTTTGTCCTGACCCGGTGCTGTGTTGGAAGCGGTATCGTAGGGTACGAGCCGAAGCGCTCGCCAGTTCGTCACGGAGCGCCGCTTCTATGAGTGGATCGCGGGTCACCGCGCCTGTTTGCACCAGATGTTTCACGAAGGTCTCTGCGTTTTCAAAGTTTGGTATTTCCCAAACTTTACTCTCCAACTAGAAAGTGTTCCCACTGCCTTCTGGCAGGGTTATCTCCCGATTGAGGGTGTCTGTTGCAGGCAGATGGGGCATAAACGTCCCGACCTTGAATCGTATCCAAAGGGTCTCTGCCCCTGCCACATAACTGAGCGGTCTTGCCGCTTCCAATGCGCCCACGACTAAGGTTCGCAGGACACCCTCGTGTCGCGTAAAGATGAGATGCCAGTTATATTCTGCCGGACGCATTGCGAGGCCATCCGCTACCGTATATCCACGGGCGACCCACTCGATATAGGGCGACTCCACAAAGCGTTCTTCAGGGATAACGATCATACCAATTCCTCCATCTGCTTGAACAGTTTATCTATTTCACGATTGACTTCAGAAACTGAAAGTGTTTGGTTTTCCTCTCAGTATCTCACATGGTTTCCGAATAAGCTTTAACCCCTCCACCGCGCGGCGGGGGAGGGGCTAGGGGTGGGGGCTCCCGCCGCGCCGATGCCAATGCGATCTGTACTAACGGAATGCGGGCAGGACCTGATCGACGAAGAGGCGCATCCCCGTCGTGTCCGTCCAGCCGGGGAAGGAGAGCGCGAATTGATCGAAGCCGAGGGCGATCATTTCGTTGATTCGTTCCACCATCGCGGCGGGTTCACCGACGAAGGGCGGGTTCTCGCTCTCCGCTTTCGACCCCGCCTGCTGTTCGGCGGCGGCGTGCGACGCGGCGAGATAGACGGTCATCGGATAGACCTTGCGGATCGTCGCGAAATCGCGCCCGACATCTGCGCAGTGCTGCTTCAGGACGGCGGCTTTGTGCCGGATGATCTCATCGCTCTTCGAGTAGGTGAGCCACCAGTCCGCGTGCTCCGCGACGGCGCGGAGGAGATATTTCTCGCCGTCGCCGCCGATCATCACGGGAGGCACAGGGTCCGGCATCGGCTCGCAGAAGGCGTCCTTCACCTGGTAATACTTCCCCTCATAGGTTGCGGGTCGCTGTGTCCACACCGCGCGCACCACCTCGATACCCCCGACCACCTGCGCGATGCGGAAGCGGGCAGAGGGGAACTCATAGCCGTAGGCGCGGTACTCGTCCTCCAGCCAGCCCGCGCCATATCCCATGATGAGGCGGCCACGGCTGAAGGTTTGCAGGCTCGCTGCCATCTTGGCGAGGAGCGGAGGGTGGCGATACGAGTTGCCGATGACGACCGTGCCGACCGTCTGGGTCGGATAGCGGGCCGCCATCCAGGTCATGTGCGTCCAGCACTCCATGCGGAAGGTGTCGCCGCGCATGAAATGGTCGGAAATCCAGAAGGTATCGAAGTGCTGGCTCGCGTAGTCGCAGACCTCGTGCAAATCGCGAACATACGTCGCGCCATCAATCGTCTCAATTCCTCGGTCGCCGCTCGGTGGGTTATAGCCAAACTCAATCCGCTGCTTCGCCATGCGATCCTCCCACTCAGTCCTTAGTCCTTAGTCCTCAGTCCTACCCGTCGAGCGGCGGGCGCTTGTCCGCCCACGGCTGCAACGCCTCGACGCAGGCCGCCGCGCGAAAGATTGCACTGTCCGCGTGCCAGCGGCCAACGACCTGCAAGCCGACGGGTAATCCCTCTTTCGTGAAACCGCATGGGAGGTTGGCGGCGGGTTGCCCGGTCAGGTTAAAGGGGTACATGAAAGGCACGCGGTCGAAGATGCTCGATGCGGGGCGACCGTCGATCGCGAATGTCCCTTCGTCCGCGCCCGGCTCGCACGACCAGGCGGCGACGGGCATTTGCGGCGTCAGGAGCAGGTCGTACTCGTCGAAGGTCGCGCGCACCGCATGGTAGAAGCCCGTCCGCTGGAGGATCGCCTTGTTCAACTCAATCGCGCTGTAGCGGCCCGCATTGAGCATCATGCGCATCATCGTCGGCTCGATCCAATCGGGCCGTTCGAGGGCGCGCTCGTGGCTGCGCGTCGCGACGTTCACCTGATAGATGATCTTGTGCCATTCATAGGGGTCGGGCCAGTTGAGCGTCGGTTCCTCGACGGTCGCGCCCAGGTCGGTGAACCGTTGCGCCGCGCGTTCGGCGATGCTTCGTACCTCGGGATCGACCGCCGCGTAGCCCAGATCGCCGCTCCACGCGATGCGTAGGCCCGTCAGATCGCCGTCGCAGGCGGCGAGGTAATCGTCCGGCGGCGCGTCAATCGTCAACGGGTCGCGGTGATCGGGCCCGGCAATCGCCTGGAGCATCAGCGCGGCGTCGCGCACCGTGCGCGTCATCGGGCCGTTGTGGGAGCGGAGGGCGAAGGCGTCGGCGTTCGGGTAGTAGGGCACCCGTCCGTAGGAGGGCTTCATGCCGAAGATGCCGCAGAGCGCGGCGGGAATGCGGATCGAGCCCGCGCCGTCCGACCCATGCGCGATTGGCCCAAGCCCCGCCGCGACCGCTGTCCCCGCGCCGCCGGAGGAGGCTCCTGACGTGCGCTCGGTGTTCCACGGGTTGCGGCAGGGCGGGCCGAGCAGGTTATCGCACATATCCTTGTAGCCGAAGTGCGGCGTATTCGTCTTGCCGAGCAGGACGCCGCCCGTCGCCTTCATCCGCGCCGCGACCGCGCCATCCTCGGCGGGGACGTTGTGCTCGAAGAACTTGGAACCGAAGGTCGTGCGCACGCCCGCCGTCGCTTCGAGGTCCTTGATCGAGTAGGGGATGCCGTCCAGCGGGCCGCGCCGCTCGAAGCGGAGGGCGCGTTTCTCCGCCTCCTGCGCCGTCTCCCGCGCGATCTCCGGCGTGACGGTGAGAAAGGCGTTCAGTACCGGGTTCAGCCGGTCGATGCGCGCCAGCACTGCCTCCGTCAGTTCGACGGGCGAGAGATCGAGACTCTGGATCATCTGATTCAGTACCGTCGCGGGCGTGTAGCAGAGTTCGGTCGCGTCCACCCCATGTCTCCTTCCCTGCCGGATGTGGTGCGGCGGGCGCCGCCCTTCCCCGATATTTGCTTGCGGGCGGCAGTATAGCACCGCGCGTCGCCGGATTGTGCGATCTCGGTCGCTTGACGGCGGCGCGGGAAGGTGGCGAAATGGTGCCCTACTGAGCGACTATGCCGCGATCCATCTCCCCGACAGGAGCACACGACGATGACGACTGAGCCGGCCCTCACGTACAGCACCTATTTACATCTCAACGAGTTACTGGCCTTGCAGGTGCCGGTTGGCCCGCCGACAATGCCGATGCACGCGCAGGCGGCGGAGCACTTCTTCATCGTCGTCCATCAGGCGTTCGAGTTGTGGTTCAAGCAGCAACTGCTCGATCTGCAGTGCGCGACGGATGCCCTCAACGGCAATGACACGGAAGTCGCCGTGGAACATCTGTTGCGCGTCGCCGCGATCCAGCGCCTGCTCAACGACCAGATGGTGCTCCTCGACCACTTACCGCCGCGCAGTTTCCTCGAATTCCGGCCCTCGCTGGGCACGGCCAGCGGCTCCGAATCCGGTCAGTTCCATCAGGTGCAGCACGCGCTCGGCCTGCGCAGTTTGGACGAAAGCCCCGCCTGGCTCGCCTTTCAGGGGGCGCTCGACCGCGCCAGACTCGATCTCGACGCGCTTTACCGCGATCCGTCTCGCAATGGGGGCTTGTACCGCGTCGCGGAGGCGATGGTGGATATCTCCGAGATGAACTGGCTGATGGCGGCGATGCATGTCCGCACCGCCGACCGCGCCATCGGCGACCGCCCCGGCACCGCCGGCACGAGCGGCGTCGCCTATCTGATGGAAGCCCTCAAAGAAAAAGCCTTCCCGGCCCTCTGGGCAGTGCGCACGCGCCTGTAACGACGGGAAGATGCGTGAACCACATGCTGCCCAGAGATACGGTATTGGCTGTCAAGCAGCAGAGAGTAGCGGATCGACGATTCGATAATTTGACCGATACCGTTGCTGTTTCGTCACCAGCGCCCACGCCAGATGCAACAGCTTGCGCGCC
>JBPCMC010000182.1:0-14331 GCA_051002645.1 Thermomicrobiales bacterium | reverse complement strand
CGCACCGCCTCCGCGACGGTGTTGAAGACCGGCACGCCGTGGACCTCGCGCCCTCTGCCGCCGGGCCGCGTGCCGGCGACGACCGTCGTGCCGTATGCCACCATCTGGCCGGTGTGGAACGTGCCCTGTTGCCCGGTGATGCCCTGAACGAGCACCCGCGTATCCTTATTCACCAAAATGCTCAACCTGCAACTCCCCTCCTGTGGCGAGCACATGCCCCGACCAATTGCCGGGGCATTCTCGCACGCATAGATACGGCAGTCGAGAGATGATGAGGGCGCTGACGCTCAGTGAGCCTGCCGCCTCGCTTCCTCATGTCCGTCGGGTGTGAAGATGAACTGGACACGGAGATGCGTCGTCTTCGGATCGGCATTCGCATACGGGACGAGCGAGAGGTGGTACGGCTGACCGTAGAAGGGATCGTAGATTTCCCCCTCAACGCCGCCAAGCGCCGCGCGATATTCCTCCAGCGGAGAGCCTTTGGCCCAACGCTGCTCGTTGACAAACCCGCTGCGCTCGTCTCGATGAAGGGCGGATACCTGCAACCGCACGGTGCCCGTGGCAAGCCCCGCAGTGAGTTGAGGCTTGACGCCGGTGGGGTTGCGGATGTCATCGGGGTGAATGTGGGAAATACGGATTATCAGTCGCGGGTCGATCGGTTCGCTCGGCGGTAGAGGTCCACTTGGCTGTTCTTCCTGCCCTTTCACGGTCGCCCGGACGCGGCCCGTCATTACCCGCACGCGCGTCTGGTGTGGATCAAGATGTGCGTAGGGAGAGAGGTCGATGCTGAACTTCTGCCCGGTCGCATAGTGCGTTATCGCACCGATATCGCCGCCATATTTCGCGCGCCACTCGGCGAGCGTTTCCCCACCCGGCCAGATCGTGCCATCCGGCCCCTTGACGGCATAGTTCGGATCGCCATCCGCGAAGAGTGACACCTCGACATATGCGATACCGGGCATGCGTTGTGTCGCTTCCCAGCGTGCCAGCGCATCGCCACTGAGCGGTTTACCATCCTTCCAGGGCACAAGCGGCGTGAATGGTTCCGACGCAGGCGCTACTGCCTCAGCCGCCTCGCCTCGCACCGTAAACGAAAGAGGCAGCGTCGTTGCGGCGACACCGGCTGCTGCTTTGACGACGGCGCGACGTGAAAGGGGCTTCGACATCTCATTCCTCCCTCGCACGATGGGTGTAATTTGAGCAGTTCTCAGCGTACCATCTGCTATACCGCGCGAGGAATGCATCGTCAACTACCGCGCTGCCCCCTTCGCCGCCGCGACTGCGAGTCGCGCCGCCGCCTCCATCGTTTCCGCCGATTGCAGACTCGTGGCGGCGAGGATGCGCCGCCCCTCCTCCGCGTTCACACCGGCGAGCCGTACGATAATCGGTAATTTCGTCGGTACCTGCTCCAAGCCCGCGATCAGTCCCCTGGCCACCTCGTCGCCGCGCGTGATGCCGCCGAAGATATTGAAGAAAATGGCGCGCACATTCGGATCGGCGAGGATCAGGCCGAGCGCCTTCGCCACCTGCGCGGCGTTCGCGCCGCCGCCGACATCGAGGAAGTTCGCCGGTGTGCCGCCCGCCACTTGCAGGGCGTCCATCGTCGCCATCGCCAGCCCCGCGCCGTTGACGACGCAGCCGACATCGCCGTCCAGTTTGACGAATGAGATGCCGGACGCCTTCGCATCCAATTCGGTGGCGTTCTCCTCCGCCATGTCGCGCAGCAATTCGTGCGCGGGGTGGCGGAAGAGGGCGTTGTCATCGAGGACCATCTTGGAGTCGAGCGCGAGCCATCGGCCGTCGTCGGTGCGGATGAGCGGGTTGATCTCGACGAGCGAGGCGTCCTCGTCGATGTACGCTCGCGCCATCTTCTTGACGATATCGACGAAGCCGCTCACCGCGTCCGGCGCGATGCCGAGCGCGAAGGCGAGGTCCACCGCCCGGTAGTTGAGCAGGCCGCGCACCGGATCGACCGGCACGCGAAGAATCGCGTCCGGGTTCGTGCGGGCGACCTCCTCGATCTCGACGCCGCCCTCGGCGGAGGCCATCACGATGATCTGGCGGTTCGCGCGGTCGAGCGTGATGCCGACGTAGTACTCGGCGGCGATGCTCACACCGGGGACGACGAGTACCGTGTTGACGGTGTGGCCGCGAATGTCCATGCCGAGGATGCGCCCGGCGACCTCACGCGCCTCATCCGGCGACTTGGCGAGCTTGATACCGCCCGCCTTGCCCCGCCCGCCGGAATGGACCTGCGCCTTGACGGCGACCGTGCCGCCGAGCGAGCCCGCCGCCGCCGCCGCCTCATCGGGCGTCCGCGCGGCCTGCCCCGCGTTGAGCGGGATACCGTAGCGACCGAGGATCTCCGCCGCCTGATATTCGTGGATATTCACGCCTACTCCCCTCCCGATGGTGCGAGGCACCGCCATTGGTGCCCCGGCATTCTCGCACGCACGGCGGGAGGCCGTCTATTGGAGAGCGAGACCGGAGGCTGCCACGACGCGCGAGTCACGCGCTGGCATGGACGAGCGGTGCGACCCGTTCACCGAGCAGCGTCACCATCTCGCGATGCAGTTCGTTGTCCACCGAGAACATCAGCCGATCGACGCCTGCGGTGGCGAGCGCGCGCAGTTGCTCAGCTGCCTGCTCCGGCGTACCGTGTATCCAGGTGTCCAGATTCTGCATGTGCGGGCGGGCGCCCTCCTGTAGCCGTGCCAGGGTGCGTTCCACCGCGCCCTCCGTCTCCGCGACACAGACACCGGCGAAGAGGGCGAGCGAGACCGCGCTCGGGTCGCGCCCGGCTGCGGCGCAGTCGCGGTCGAGGCGCTCGCGCGTCACCCGACATTGCGCCACATCGCCCGCCCCGAGCACGTACTCGTCGGCGTAGCGCGCCGCCAGTCGGGGCAGACGGGTCGCCGTGGACGCGCCGCCGATCAGGAGTGGCAGGCGCGGCCGCTGGACCGGCTGCGGGGTGAAGTGGCATTCCGCAAGCTGATAGTGCGGCCCGGTGTGGCTGAATGGGTTCTGGGACCACAGCCCGGTGATGATCTGCACCTGCTCCTCCAGCAGATCGACGCGCGCCGGGCCGGGCGGGAAGGGGAAGCCGTGTGCGGCGTGCTCCTCCACCAGCCAGCCCGCGCCGATGCCCAATTCGGCGCGCCCGCCGCTGAGGTGGTCGAGCGTGGTGGCCATTTTCGCCAGCACGGCGGGGTGACGGAAGGTGACAGGGCTGACCAATGTGCCGAGGCGGATGCGCTCGATATCCCGCGCCAGCGCGCCGAGGAAGACCCATGCGTCGGCGGCCATGCGGTCGAAATGACCCGACGAGGAGTAATAGTGCTCGGCCAGCAGCGCGGCATCGAAACCGGCCACCTCACCGGCCTGGGCCATCGCGAGCGTCGCCGCGTAGTCCATCCCCTCCTGGATTTCGATTGACAGGCAGAACTTCATCCCCATCCCCCTTTACTTACCGTAAGGTGCTCGCGTAGATGCTGTTGAACAAGAGGCGATACGTGCCGCGCGCCTGGGCGCGGAACTGAGTGCGGAAGCCGATCAGGACGACGCGACCCTGCGCCACCGGCACCTCGACGACCGCCGCGCGCCCCTGGATGCGCTCGGGGCCGAGCATCCACCCGGAGAGGAGCGGGTTGCTCATCGGGTAGCGGGCGACGGGCGCCGCGCCGCCGTGAACCTCGAAAGCCGGGCTGTTGACGAAGAGTGCGACGCTCTCCCGCTCGAAGCCGTAGGCGATCGGGTGATGCGGGTCGAGCAGGATGCGCACCATCGAGCCGGGGGAGTAGAACTCCTGCGATGCCACGCCTTCGAGCACATTGGTCACCGGCAGGTAGCACTGCTTTATCGCCACCTCGCACGCCGAGTCGAGCGCGACGAGCGTGCCGCCGCTCTCCACGAAGCGGCGCAGATTCGCTGCGCCCAACTCGCCGATGCCGCCGGTGTATTCGGGCGGGTAGTCGGCGGCGTTATTCCCTTCCATAATCATCTTGGCGGGCATGGCGGGGAGGATGATGCAGGTGCAGCGGCCGCGCAGGTCGCCCTGTCGCATATCGCCGTCCCGCAGCGTGTCATAGATGAAGCCGTATTCCTCGAGGATGAAGCGCGTCCATCCCTCGTCGATGGCGTTCGACCACCACGGGCGGTAGAGGCCAACTTTCGGCTGCCGCAGCCGCCGCGCGGAGGTCGGCACGCGCTCGACCGCCGCCGCGCGGACGCCCTGCTCGATACAGCGGGCCCGCAGACGATCCAGCGCGTCGCCCGTCGCCGCGACGACGTAGGCGCCGGGTGCATACTCCTCACCGCCGCCGCGCACCGGGCCGCTCGTGCGGCTCACCTCGATCCCCTCGGCGAGCAGCGCGTTGACGAGTTTGACGCTCGCGTTCGTCTCCGCGCCGATCACGACACCCGCCGTGCCAGTTCCCTTCACGGCCCCCTTCGGTGGCGCGAGCAGGCCGGAAACCGGCGTCAGGTCCGCCTTGAACGGCGCGTTGACGGCGACCGCCTCGACGCCCATCTGCAAGGGGAGGGAGTGCGCGGTGATGTCGTACGGCGGCTTCGGCGGACCATCGGGGTAGAGGCGGAGGTCCGGGTACTTCTGCGCCTCCAGCAGCGTCTTCGCATATGCGCCGTATGGCTGCGCCATGTGAATGACGGTCGAGCCGGCCGGGTAGGTGACGCCGTCCGCCGTGAAGCGCGTTTTCGCCCGTGTCAGTTCGACGCCGCCGCGCTGGAGAACGTGCAGCAGTTCGGTCGCCGTCGTCGGATCGCGCTGCCCGGCGGGGACGACGAAGGCGATCGGCGGCCCGCTACGCTCGACGGCGCGGCGTGAGAGGGCGGCGAAGTTCGTCAGCCACATATCCCGGTAGCGCGCGGCGTGGAGGAGGAGCGCGTCGGCGCTAATCCGGTTGTAGGAGACGATGTCCGCGAGCGTCCACTCGCCGCCCGGCCACGGGTGCGGGTGATTCCAGGTTGCCAGATGCGGCTCGAAGCCGCGCCCGATTTTTAGGTCTTCTTTCGCAATGGTCACCGGCGTGGCGATGCGGCAACTGGCCGCCTCGGAGAGGATGCGCACGCCGCCGTGGTAGTGCTGGTACGCGCGGGAGGGGGAGAAGGCGTCGAAAATGATATTGGTCGCCACACCCGTCTTGCCGTGTGCCGCCAGCGCCTGCGCCATCGAGGAGCCGAGGACGTTGATCTCCTGCGAGAGGATCGGGTCTACATTCGGGTCGTAAGGGTCGATGAAGGGCGGCACGAAGTAGCGCGGGCCGTCCGGCATCATCTGGTGCAGATCGTAGACGATCTGCGGGTGCCAGATATTATGGACCTTCTCCACCGCCAGGCGGTTCTCGGCCTGCGTGAGCATGAACCAGTCGCGGTTGTTGTCGTGGCCGGTATAGGTCTGATAGATCTGCGGCGGTGCGCTCCCCTCGAACGGCGTGCCGAGCGTCTTGGTGTACCACTGGTAGACGAGGTCCCAGCCATCCGGGTTCAGCGACGGCATGAGTAGCAGGATGACATTGTCGAGAATTTGCCGCGTCGCTGCGTCGTCCTTCGTGGCGAGGTCGCGCGCGAGGCCCATCGCCATCATCGTCGCGCCTACCTCGGTCGCATGAATCGTGCAGGTGACGAGCGCGACCGTCTTCCCCCCCGCTACGCAGGCGCGGAGCCGTTGGGCGCTGGCGCCGCGCGGGTCGGCCAAATCGGACTGGATGGCGCGGAAGTGGTCGAGCCGCGCGAGCGTATCCTCGCTCGCGATGATCGGGAGGAGGAAGGGCCTGCCCTCGGTGGAATTACCGAGCACGTCCGTCTGCACGCGCGGCGAATGCGCGCCGAGCAACTGGAAATAGGCCGCGATCTGCGACCAGGGCGCCAGTTTGCGGGCCGCGCCCGGCTCGAATCCGAGATGGTCGGCAGGTGTCACAATCGCCTCATGCAGCACGGTCGCGTCCGCTTTCGTCGCCGTCTCCGCCATGAATTGCTCCTTCATCGCCGGGGTGGATCGCCTATTCGCCGAGTATAGCAGGGGCGGAATAGCGCGCAACGCGAATACGTCAGTCGAGAAGTGCCTATCGGTGTCGTAGCCGGTTCCTGACCGCGTCGGTAAATGCTGGCGCCTCAAGCGAGAGATTGTTGAGCACCTGTTGAACTGACTGGGGTGGGTTCTTCAAATCCTCGGACTGTTCGGTGATGATCCGTATCATTGCGTCAGGCGCACGATCGAGCAACAAACGAAGGAACGTATCGGGGGACCGAACCTCGATCCCGTGGGGCGAAAGCGCATGGGATGGGAAGTGGCGACGGTTATGGGTAACGATGATCTGTGCGCCGATATGCACGGCAGTCGCGAGAATGTGGCGATCTTTCGCATCGTTGGTCATCGCCGCGATGTGCGCTTCGTAACTTTGGACGGTCGCATGGGGTAGGGCCCTTTGCATATTGTCGCGCCGCCGCCGTGCTTGTTCCGGCGTAGCGCGGCGCTGCCTGATCAGGTTGCGCTCTACCTCATCGAGGATCGTTTCGTTCCAAAATGCTTGATACAGACCAGCGATCGCTGCACGCATCAGCAAATCACAGAGCGCCCCCGAAAAGAGCACATTCGCATCAAGGACTGCGGCGGGATGCGTCGGCGCAATGTCCATTATTCGGAAGCATTCATGTCAGGGACTCGCGGATTCAGGTCGTAGAACCCCATCTCCTCATTGAGTTGCGTCAATTCCCTCAAGAGTCGCTTTTGCTCCGCTTTCCATACAACCGAATACGCCATGACATCGTCGTACTGGATGCGGCGGTGCGTGCCGACTTTGATATAGGGAATTGTACCCCCTTCGAGCAATTTAATGAGGTACGGGCGGGAGACATTGAGCAGGTCCGCCGCCTGCTGGGTCGTCAGGTCCTTCTTCATTGAACGCATGATGATAACATGGTCCTCGGCGAGCGATTCGACGATCTTGCGGACGATCTGCTGCGTGCGTGGCGAGAGCGCGAGCCGTTCGCCGTCCGCGCCGACCATCTCGACCGGCGCCCGCGCCAGCATCGCCGCCAGACGCGCGTACGTCTCCCGCTCATCTTTTTCGGGGCCGGCAGTTTCGGGGATCAGCATCGAGAGCGCCATCATCTTCCTCCTTAGTAGGAGGAGAGTGTCGCACGTAAACGCAATAAACGCAACGACAGTCGCGCGGTATCGTGCTTCCACTGCTCACTGCCTACTCGCGTCCGGGGCGATGGGCGCGCCGAGGGCCATGCTCGCCTGGGCAGCGAGGATGGCGGCGAGGCCGGGGCGCATCGCCCATGCGGCGGTGGCCGGCTCCTCCCCTGCGTGGATGCAGTCGAGGAAGTGGCGAATCTCGGTCATGAAGGTCTCTTCGCGTTCAACATGCTCAACGCGCGTCTCGCCGCCCGGTGTGACGATGGTCAGCGTGCCGTCGCCATCGGCCAGCAGGGAGCCGTCCGGGCCGAAGACCTCGACGCGGATGCGCTCGCCGCGCGGCGCGTGCGTGGAAAAACTCTCCGAGAGGAGCGCGACCCCGCCCCCTTCCATGCGGAAGAGGCCGACGCTGGTATCATCGGTGGTCATCTCCGCGAGCGTCTTGCGGGCGGCGGTGGCATAGACTTCCTGAATCGGCGCGTCGCCCATCATCATGCGCACCGTCTCGATGTCATGGATGCCGCCGCTCCACATGATGCCGCCGGTCGGATCGGTGAAGAACCACGGGCGCTCCCGCAACGAATCATGCATCTGGTGGTCCCGGCAGACGCGGCAGAGGAAGGGCGCGCCGATCGCGCCGGCGAAGATCAGTTCCGCCATCCGCAGATAGACGGCGTCGTAGCGGACATTCTCGGCGACCATCAGGATGCGCCGGGCACGTGCCGCCGCCGCGATCATCGCGTCCGCCTCGGGCAGACTGGTGGCGAAGGGCTTCTCGACGAGCACATGCTTGCCCGCCGCGAGCGCGGCCTCGGCGACCTCGGCATGGAGCATGTGCGGCAGGCAGATATCGACCGCCCGCACATCGGGCCGGGCGAGTGCGACGGCGAGATCGTCCGTCGCGAATGGGACACCCCACTCCCGCGCGCGTTCCTCCACCACGGTGAGGCGCGCATCCATCACGGCGACAATCCGGCCGCGATCCGGCATGGCGCGGTACGCCATTGCGTGTCGGCTCCCGGCCCAGCCCGCGCCGATCAGGGCAACGCCAATTGGTTCCATCAAGGCAGTACCCTCATGAATGGACTATGAACCGCCAATACTGCCCAGAGGGCGCCCGCAAGAACGCCAAGCGGGAAGAAAAGAAAATGGATAAATCTCTTCTCCTTCCTTGGCGTCTTGGCGGTTCAAACTCTCGGTATCTCCAAGCGCGCGGCTATCGTGTCGAGGAACGCTCGTGTCGCCCTGGCGGGGTGATCCGGGTGGGCAGCGAGGTCGTCCATGCAGCGACGGAGGTCCGCCATACCGTCAATATCGTACCATGCGGGGAGCGTCGCCAGCGTCAAGCCGCACGCCGTGACCTTCTCGACGGACGCCGCGTAGACGGCGTCCGTGCTCCACGGAATACCGGCGAAGAGGGCGGGGTGCGGTGCGGTCGCCGCGATCAGATAGTAGCCGCCATCCTCCGCCGGGCCAAGCACGATATCCGCGCCCTCGTCCAGCCGCGCGAAGGCCGTCGCGATGTGCGCGGGTGGCAGGGAGGGAAGGTCGCTGCCGATCAGGGCGACCTGTGTAGCACGATGGTCCAGCGCGCATTGGATGGCGTAGCACATCGCCGTGCCGACATCGCCGGGCGGCACCGCGAACGCGGGCGGGAGATCATCGCCGAGCAACGCGGCCAGCGGCTCTTCCGCGCCTGGCGGGTGTGCGAGCCGCAACGTGCAGCCCGGCACGCTGCGCGCCACCGCCAGCGTGTCGACCAGCGACGCCGCCGCGAATTGGGCGGCCTCCTCCGGCGTGAGATGCGGGCAGAGGCGCGTCTTCGTCACCCCGGCGGCGGGCGCTTTCGCCAGCACGATCAAGGCGCGTCGGGGCTTGGCTATCAAGGACACATCAAAGCCGTTTCGCTATCGTAGGGGCGCATAGCATGCGCCCTCCCATACCGGTGATTACGGCGGATGGGCTTCCGGGAGGGCTGCATGCTATGCGCCCCTACAGAGCATAATTGCGGATACGGAGCGAGGCAACGGATCGTGATCCGCAATACTGAGGAAAAGCCAGTCTTCGAGTACTTCGCGCAACTCTTCCCGACACGTCTCGACGGTCTCGGCATGTGCCCACACGCCTTGGAAGCCGGGGGTCGTCGCGAAGAATGTTCCGTCCTCGTACATCTTGTAGGCGGCGTGTCGCATAGCGGCATCGATGTATGAGGTAAGCATCGGTGGGCTCCTCTCTGCCACATCATCATTGCGGAAAAGTTTCGCAGAGAGTGCCAGACATCGCAAATGTTCGGCGGATGCGTCGCAATGCCGATCGGTCACGCGATGTGGGCTCCGCTCTGGCGGTGCGTATGTTCTGTATAGCTCGGCACACCGCGCGCTACCGCTAATGAGCGCGCGATTGCGAGCATCGAGCCGTGGACTGCGGGGGCGCCGCGCATTACAGGAAGCGAAGGGGTGGCTCGCTGGCCACCCCTTCTCTGTATCGTCGAGTGAGAATCGATTTCAGCTGACCGTGAAGATCTTGGCGAATGGCTTGTCGGGGCCGTACGCGACATCGACCGCGACGTATTTGCCGGACGTGAGGTCCAGCGTCACCACGCCCGATCCGTTCGGCTTCAGCCCGTCCATGCCGCCGCTCGACTGGAACCACGGCGGCGGTCCGGAGTCCTGACTCGCCAGCGACGCGTTGACATCGTCGATCGTCTTGTCCGCCGGGATGCTGCCGAAGAAGAATGCATGCGGCCCCGCCCCCTGATTGGTCACGCGGTACTGACTCTTGCCCGCCGGGAGAGTTGCGGGGAGATCGAAGCCGTTGGCGGTCCCGAGGGTGATCGTCCCCTTCCCAGCCGGGAGCGCGGCTGCGGAGCCTGTCGCCGCATTGACCGTGATCGGCAGGACCATCCCCTTCGCGGCGTGTGGCTGGCCGTCCGGCGCGTTCACGAAGCAGAGGAGCACGTACTGCCCCGCCTGGAAGTTCAGCATCACCTCGGCCGTCTTATTCGGCACGATTTGGGCCGGCCCACCCTCGTAGGTGAAGATCGGCGGCGGTTCGCCCTGCCCCGCCTGCTGGATCGCCGTGAGGAACTGATCCACCGTCACACCATCGTTGAGGCGGACGAACTGCGCCTCGTGATCTTCCTTGCCGAGATTCTTTAGCTGGACCGTCGTCGCCCCGGCCGGGACGCTGCCGAGCGTCTTGAAACTGTACTCAGTCGCCTCGACCACCAGCGTCTGCCCGCCCGTGCCCGCACTGGCCGAGCCGGATGCAGTCGTGGTGCCCGACGTCACGGAGCCGGTGGTCACGGCAGAGCCCACCGGTCGTGTCCCGGCTGCGCCGGTCCCGCTCGCGCTCGTATTCGCGGCGGTCGTGCCGCTGGTTGTTGCGTCGCTCGTCGTCGAGCCTACCGGCCGCGTACCGCTCGCCGCAGAACCCGCAGCGGTCGTCCCCGCCGTGGTCGCCCCACTGGTCGTCGCGACGGACGATGCGGCGGTCGTGGGCGCACTCGCCGTCGGCGCGGCGGGCTTCGGCGTATCGGTCGCCGCGCTGCCCCCGCACGCCGCGAGGATCGCGCTCGCCGCCATGCCGCCCGTAACAGCGAGGAACCGGCGGCGGTGCAACGCTACCGGGCGCGTCGCTTTCGCTGCCGCTTCGATCAACTCTTGTGCTCTTCCGTCACTCATTTCCATCTCCTCCCGATCTGCCCCAATGTCCCAACGCAACACATACCGCTATGACGCCGCAGGTGTCATAGCGGTTCCGGCGTATCGCACGGCGCGTGCCAGACCTGTGCCGCGACGAATCTTTCGGGCTCAATAATTTATGGTATGTCAGCGAAGATCGGATGGAGAGGCGGCGACAATTCACGCCGACTGCCAGACGAAGTGGCCGGTAGGGTCGATGTAGCCTTCCGTGCGGTCTATGGTGACGTAGGCGAGGCCGTGCGAGAATGCATGAGCATTGTCGAATATGGCGGGGATGACCACCGCGCCCGTTCGGTCGATGTAACCCATTTTCGTGCCATCGAGAATCGGCGCGCGCCCTTCGGAGAATGTCCCGGCGAAGTCGAACCGTGCCGAGATGACCATCGCACCGGTGTGGTCGATGAAGCCGGAGAAGCAGCCCAGTCTGACCGCCGCGAGTCCGTCATGGAAGTCGTCCGCGTCCGCGAACCGGGGCGGGATGACTTGCGTGCCGCTCGCGTCGATATATCCCCATGCGCCGTCGATTCAGACAGCCGCCAGCCCCTCATGGAAGGCGAAGGCGCCGAATTCGAACTGCGGCGGGATGACGGTCGCGCCGCTCTCGTCAATGTAGCCGGTCTGGTCGTTCTCCTCGAACGCGGCGCGCCCTTCCGCGAAAGCGAAGGCGGCGGTGAAGCGCGGCGGGATGACGACGGCGCCCGTCTGGTCGATGTAGCCGACTTTCCTCTCTTGATGGATCGGGAAGAGATCGCGTGGCGTGGCGGCATGTGCCATCCCGAGCGGCGCGGCGCCGATGCCGAAGAGAAGCGCGCATGTGAGCGCCGCCATCATGCGAGCGATTGTCACTGTACTGCCCGTGCGATTCACCCCTAATCCCTCTGTGATGCGCCATCAGCCAACACCCCTATCTTGCCGGGTGCGACGGATGGCCGGATCAATCGAAGGGCCGGATTCTCGCTGTCCTTTCGGGCAGCGCGCGGCCAGGTGATTTCGCTTCGGATACGGCGAGGAGCGTTTCGTCTATTGACGGTTGCGCTCGGCGAGGAAACGCTGGGCGTCGTCCTCCGGGCGGTAGCCGAGTTTCTCCATGGTGTCGGTGATGTCCCAGTGGCGGGCGCTGTTGGCGGAGATGGCGTAGAAGATGCCGAAGGTGAGGTCGGACTCAATCGCCCGCCACGTCACCTGCGCGCCGTCGCGCGGGGAGAGCCACATCCAGTGGGCGATCTCGTTGTGCGGCTCGGGCAGGAACCAGCCAATGCGGAGGCAGATGACCGAGAGACCGTACTGGTCGCTATAATGCCGCCCGAGCGCCTCGCCGAACGCCTTGGAGACGCCGTAGAGCGAGTCCGGCCGGACGGGTTGGCTGGCGTAGACCGGCCATTGCTGGTCGCGGTCATACATACCCATGACGTGATTTGTCGAGGCGAAGACGACCTTGCGCACGCCGGCCCGCCGCGCCGCCTCGAAGACGTTGTACGCGCCGATGATGTTGCCGTCCCGCACGCTCTCCCATGACGCGCTCGTGCTCGAATCGGCGGCCATGTGGACGACCGCGTCCATCCCCTCCAGTGCGGGAGCGATCGCGTCGTAGTCCGCGATGTCCGCGACGACGTACTCCGCCACCGGCCGCTGATCGGGGATGGTGCGGTGATACTGGAGACGCAAATCGTAGCGATCTCTCAGTTGCTCGGCGAGCGAGCTGCCGATATTGCCCGCCGCGCCGGTGATGAGCACGCGCTTCTTCGTTGTGGTCATGAATCACGATCCTCCTGTTCAATTCAGTTAGGCGCAATCAGCGGCGCGGGTGCCCGCGTAGGGGCGGTGCTCGAACCGCCCTCGCTGCTATGTCGATACCTTGACAGATGACCATGGACGCCTATAGGCCGGGGAGGGCGGTTCGAGCACCGCCCCTACGGATGGGGGATCAAGCCCGCGTCGGTGTCGTCTTATTAGCGGGCAATCTGCCTGCTCTCATCCAGCAACCGGGCGATGTCCCGCGAGGCAGCGGCGAGGACCGCGTGCGCCTTCCGCAAGGCGTCGGCATCCGGCGTGCCGAGGGCGAGGCGGTCGAGGTAGTGCTGCACACGGTGCTCCAACTCGCCGAGGGTGGCATCGACGGGGGCGAGCAGGGCGTCCGCCTGCTGCGCGCCGATATGATACTTCGGGAGATCAGCCATTATCGGGCCTCCTTGATTGCTGTACCTGCCTCGCCGCCGAGACCTTGCGGGGCGGCGGCAGCGACGATCTGCTGCAAGAGGGCGATATCCGCGCGGCCGTCGCGGCCATCGGTCAGCGGCTGCTCGCCGGTGGTGACGCAATGATGGAAGTGCAGCGCCTCCTCGATGAATGCCTCGGCATAGGAGACGTTGACCCGTTTACGCCACTCCGCGCCGCCTTCCATGCCCTGCACCTCGACGGGCGTCGGGAAGTGTTTGAGCCACGGCGAGGGGAACTGGATGCGCACGCGCCCCGCCCCGCCGATGAAGGCGAGTTCCTCGAAGTAGTCGCGCAACTCCGCGAGATACGACCACGTCAGCACGACGCGCGGGCCGTTGTCGTACGCCAGCACAGTCGTCACCGTCGGGTGGACCGTCTCGTCCGGCCAAATCGTCGTGAAGAGCGCCCGATCCGGGTCGCCGAGGATGCCACGCAGCGCGTTCGTGTCGTGGCACATGCTACCGAGGATGATGTCCCGATAGATCTGACGCATCAGCGGCGAGACATCCCCGATCGCCTCGACAGTCAGCCGGTCATCGTCCGCTTGCAACGTGGCGAGCGTCTCCGGCGGCACGTCGCGGAAGCGTTTGAGCCGGTGGTGCGCGTAGTAGAGGTCGGGATCGGGGTGAAGAACATTGATCTGCACGTAGCGCGGATCGTCCATCGCCCGCACGGCGTCGCGGCCATAACGGTAGCCGGGATCGTACCGCTTCATGTAGGAGACCATCAAGCGCACGCCCGTCCGCTCCGCCGTGGCGATCATTTCGTCCGCCTCGCGCAGCGTGAAGCACATCGGCTTCTCGACGATCACCTGCTTGCCCGCCTCCATCGCGGCGATAGCCGCCGCCGCGTGCGACCCCGGCGTGAGGACGATCACCATATCCACATCATCCCGCGCGACGAGTTCCCGGTAATCCTGGAAGCGATGCGGCACCCCGAAGGTGTCGCCCACCGCCTGCGTCAGCCCCGGCGAGAGATCGCACATCGCCGTCACCGTGAACTGCTCATCCAGTTCACGCAGGTTCGGCAGCCACATGATCTGCGCCACCGTCCCGCAGCCAATGATGCCAACGCGTAAACGTGCCATGGTACGCTCCTTCGTCGCCAGTACTATCGTAGGCAGCAGGGCCATATTCTTTCAGATTAGCCCACTCGTCCTCAATGGCCCTCTCCATCCGTAGGGGCGGTGCTCGAACCGCCCTCCCCGGCATATCGAGGTTCATACCACCCGTAAATATCACGGTGTTGCAA
>JBPCMC010000181.1:0-3620 GCA_051002645.1 Thermomicrobiales bacterium | reverse complement strand
ATAGCGGAGCCACCGGACTGGAAAGTCATGCCACTCCAGTTATTCCAGAAGAACCCGCAATCCTCCACGAGGACGTTGCTGCAATTGTTGAAGATCACTGCGGTCTCGCCGACCGGCGAATTGCCGTGCATGAATGTGAGCCCCTGAATGGTCAGATTCTGCGCCCCCTCGACGAAAAAGAGGCCGGGGCGGACGGCGACCTCGACGGTTGCGTTCTCCACTGCCACCCCCGCCGGAGGCACAATCGATACGGTGGATGCCTGTTCGGAGACGAAGAACGCCCCCGCCTTCAACTCCTGCGTCGATAAGACTTGCGTGAGCGACTGACCATTGATGAAGATCATCTCCCGCCGTCGGACGATTGGCTGGAGGACGACATTCCCTTCCCACCCTTTCGGATAGGACGTCAGTCCCCACTTGTACGGCCACGCATGGGTGTAGGTGTTCGTCGCGCCCTGTTTCTTCCACCCGGCCCAGACGTCGGACCCGGCAATCATCACTGTGCCGTGTTGCCTGGCCTCGAACTGCATCGGCGTGTCCGTCAGGTTCGTCTTCGCCTGGATCGAGGGTGATTCCCGATAAGCGCCGGGAGCGATGATGACGCGCGTGCTGACCTTGCGCAGATTGTTCTGCATGGCGAGGTCCGCCGCCTTGGCGATCGTTTTCAGCGGGCGGTCGTCGGTCCCAGGATTCGCGTCATTCGCATTCGGGTGCGCGAGGTCCACGACGAGCGTTTGATCGAAGGTCGGCGTCGGCGTCGGAGCCGTCGGCTGTGCGACAGGGGTCGGCTTGATGATCGGCGTCGGAGGCGTCCTCACCGTCGCGGGGACAGGGGTCGGCTGATTCGCCCCGCACGCAGCGGTGACCAGCGTGCCGAGCAGGATCGCCGCCCGCTGGACGAACAGGCGTCGCGTGATCGCCGACGCTCGGTCATTCTCTATCATCTGTGGCTCGCCATCAGTCTGTCCATCCCACATAGCAGTATGACCCCATCTCAATCATCAATACTTAGTGCTTGCTCAGAGGAGGTCATCGGGATTGCTGTCGGGCGTGTCCTCCTCACAGCAATCATCTCAACAGGTGCGGACTCATTTTGCCAATCACGAAGAGGTCTCCTGATTATGCATTAGGTAATGAAGTATTCAGGCACGACGCGCCTTCCGATACTCCGCGACATCGTGGAAACCGGGGACGCGAAACAAACTCGTGCGGACGCTCGCGGCGACCTGTTCCCGCCGCGAGAGGAAGCCCGACTGCACGCGACGGGCGAACACATCGAGCGGCGTGTACCCATCGAGGAGGATGCGGTGGAATTGGAACGGGTCGTCATGGAAGGTCGCCGGACCGATATGCGCCGCGTACGCGCTCTCGTACCCCGCGTCGCGCACTTCCGCGCGGACCATCTGATTGTATCCCCCATACGGGTAGGCGAAATGGTTGATGGCGCGACCCAAGGTGTCTTCGAGGATCACTTTACACGTATGGACTTCGTCGCGCACCTGCTGCGCGGTCAACCGAGAGAGGCGCGGATGGGTCATCGTATGTGCCTCGACCCGCAGGTGACGGAGCGCGCGCACCTGCTCCCAGGTCAGCACCCCTTCGTCCCGTCCATCCAACGGGTCGCGTTGGCCGATTACCCCGGTGGTGAGGAAGAGTGTCGCCGGATAGTCGTACTGATCGAGCACGCCCTCCACGTTTTCACAGGTCGCCGCGTAGCCGTCGTCGAATGTCAGCACCACGCTTTTCCGGCTGAGGGGCCGGCGCGCGCGATAGGCGTCCCAGAAGGCGTCGAGCGTACAT
The DNA here is from genome assembly GCA_051002645.1 of Thermomicrobiales bacterium. GTDB lineage: Bacteria > Chloroflexota > Chloroflexia > Thermomicrobiales > JALYUS01 > JALYUS01. The sequence continues at coordinate 1,820 of JBPCMC010000181.1, read as the reverse complement.
ACCGCGATGGAATTACAGGCAAGGTACGCCATCTGCGCCCGGAAGTCGTCGAGCGGCAGCGCCCATGCCTCGCGCCGCGCCGCGTCCTTCGGGATGCGATGATAGACGAGGATCGGGACGTTCAATCGGTCTCGCTCCCTTTCCAGGTCAACGCATCATTGTGCATTTCGGGAAGGCGCCATCGCCGCAGGTGAAGGGTTTGCAAGAGCACGAGCGCGATAAACCGGGGATTGTTGAGCAGGTATCGGCGCCACAGCCGTTTCGGCTCCTGGAAAAGCCGGAAGAGCCATTCGAGACCAGTATGCCGCATCCAGGGCGGCGCTTGTCGTTTGCGGTCGGCATTGAAATCAAAAGCCGCACCCACACCGACGAGCACCGGAGCGGTGATACGCCGGTGATGCTCGGCCATCCAGCGCTCCTGCTTCGGCGTACTGAGGCCAACCCAGACGATATCGGGGGCCGCGTCGTTAATCGTCCGTACGATTGCGGCATCTTCCTCCGGCGTCAGTGGCCGGAAGGGTGGCGCATACGTGCCGACGATCTGTAGCCCGGCGTAGCGCTGGCGGAGGCGCGTGGCAAGAGCCTCCGCCAACTCCTCGTCGCCGCCGTAGAGGAAGTGACGGTACCCTTTTTCCAGCGAGCGCTCGCACATCGCCAGCATGAGGTCCGGCCCGTAGACGCGCGTCACATGCCGGAATCCCTGCAATTTGCTGAGCCAGACAAGGGGCATACCGTCGGGCGTCGTCAGGCCGCTGCGACAGAGGATGGCACGCAGCGCCGGATCGTGCTGACTCTCCATCACTCCATGCACCCCTGTGATACAGACATACTGCTGTTCACGGCGAGCGATCCATCCATCGAACACGGCGACCGCCGTCTCCATGTTGATGGCGCTGACGCCGACACCGAGCACGTTGACGCGCGCCGGACTGCTCATCATCTCGCTATCGTTCCGTCAACGCGCGTTCCAGGAACGCCGTCACTTCGCCGCGATTCTTGGTCGCGTAGTACCAGTCGATCGTCCGGTGCAAGCCGTCCATGAACTTCATCTGCGGCTCCCAGCCGAGCAACTCGCGGGCGAGGCTGTTATCCGCCACCCGGTTCAGCGGGCCGGTCGGCATGTCGGGGCGCAGCAGGATGTCCGGGTTGTGGCCGGTGTAGCGGAGGATTTCGTGCACCGCGTCGATGACGCATGTCCGCTCCATCGTGCCGAGATTGACGGCCGTTCCGTCGTCGACCTTCTCCCCCATCAGGATGGTGCCATCCACGATGTCGCCGACATACGTCCAGTTGCGGATCTGCTCGCCGGTACCCCAGACTTCGAAGGGGTCCTGCTTGGCGAAGGCGCGGGCGATCATCGCGATCACCGCATGGTCCTCCTTGCCCCACTCGCCGTAGACGGTGAAGTAGCGGCAGGAGGCGGCCTTCATCCCCCACTCGCGGACGTATGCCTGGAGCGTCATCTCTGCCATCAGCTTCGCCCAACCGTACATGTGATCCGCATCATAGGGCGGGCCGATTTTATCCTCGCTCAGGTAGAGCTTCTGCGAGAGGTCCATCTGGATATAGGACGGATACGCGCAGCCCGACGAGGCAAAGACCACCTTCTCGACGCCCGCATTGCGGCATTCGAGGAAGAGCAGACCGTCGAGGGCGAGGTTGGTCGCGCAGTCCGCCTGATGGAGGTCCACATAGCCGCGCCCGCCGTGATCCGCCGCGAGATGGAAGACGCACTCCATCCCCTCGACGGCGCGGCGCGCCACCTGCTGATCGAGCAGATCGCCCTCGATGAACTCGATCTCCCCCGAGGTGATGAGCGG
>JBPCMC010000180.1:0-15277 GCA_051002645.1 Thermomicrobiales bacterium | reverse complement strand
CCGCGCTCAGGGCGAAGAAGAAGAAACCGATGACGAGGATGCGCGCGTAGACGCGCCCCGGCGATTGCGCCTCCTGCGCGGTGACGATGAGGATCGTCGTCACCGCGACGACGATCACGCCGATGCGGAGCATTGTGTAGGTCGTGTCGAGCGACGGCGTCTCGCGCAATCGCCCGCGCGCCCAGGCGTAGACGACGACCACCGTCACGAGCCAGACGGACGCCTGTGCGGTCGTCGGGCGGAAGATATAGGCGTGCGCCGCCGCGCGTAGCCACGCCAGGTCCCAGGGCGCGTAGTGCGGGAAGGCGGCGACATAGAGGAGCAAGAGGAGCGTCGCGATGACGCCCACGCCGATTGCCACCTCGTAATCCGGGCTCCACAACTGGAAGGCATCGACGAGGCGCGGGATGGTCGCCGCCAGGAGCATCACCGCGAGGATTGCCAGGGGATTGATGCCGCCCGTGCCGCGATCCGAGACCGTGCCGGGCGCCTCGATCAGCCCGACGACGAGCGCGACGAGCATCGCCTCGGCGGAGATGAGCGCGAAACTGAGCGCGGCGGTGCGCCACTCCCATGTTTTCAGGAGGCGGGAGAGGTAGGTGGTCATCCGGCCGCCTCCTCGGGTTGCGCGATCACCGGCTTCGTCGCCGCCGCGACCGCCTGCCACGGCAGGCGATGGACAACGACCCCCGCCAGCCCCGGATCATCGACGAAACCGAGCGCGACGATCACCACCCGCAGCCCGCGCTGCACCAGTTTCGCCAGCGCGCCGCGTAAGGCGTCGGTCATCGTCATTGTCACGACGATCACGGTGCTCCCCCACGGGAAGCGCGGCGACTCCTCCTCTAGTGTGCCGGCGATGTTCACGTAGGTGAAGGGCGTCAGGCGAGCGAGCCCTTCGAGGATGCGGGCGTACTGGTCCTCGCGCCGCCCCGGTGGGATGCGGAGCATCTGATCGGTCTGGGCGAGCAGCCCATTGGCGAAAATGCCGACGGCGAACTTCTCCGCGTCCGCCCACTGCGCGATAGAGGCGGAGACGCTGATCGCCCGTTCGAGGTGCTCCTGATCGACGCCCTCGTAGTAGCGCGTGACGGTGTCGAGATTGAGGAAGAGCGCGATCTGGAGATTCGCCGTCGGTTCGTAGACCTTCGTCTGATAGGCGCCCGCGCGCGCCGACGCCTTCCAGTGGATCGCCTTGAAGGGGTCCTCCGGGCGATACTCGCGCGTGCCGATCGTCCGGGTCGGGTCGGTAATCACGGTGCGGCGCACATTCGTCTCACCGAGCAGGTGGCGCGGCGGTAGCCCGAGTTCCTCCATCGTCACGAGACGCGGATAGACGGTCAGGTATTGCTCGCCTGGGAGCGAGAGCCGGTCGGCGAAGAAGCCGAAGGGATCCCCCGCGCGGACAGTGACGGGGCCGACGCGGTAGTAGCCGCGCTGCGGGCATTCGAGCGTCAGATGCCAGGTGATCCGCTCGTACCAGCGGAGGGCGGTGAAGAACGAGACGATCTGCGTGCCCGGCGACTCGGACTGGAACGCCTCCCAATCGCGCACGCGAATGCGTGCCGCGACCGCGTCCTCGACGCGCACCCACGGCATCGGCAACAGTTTCTTGTTCGTCATCCGCAGCGTGAGATGGAGCGACTCGCCCGCGAAGCAGCGGTCGGCGTCCGTTTGCCGCTCGAAGACGAGGCGATCCAGCACATGCTTGTTCCAGAACCACGAGAGGGCGAGCGTGAGCAGCGTGATCGTGCCGATCACCGTCACGGTCGGTTGGCCGAGGATCATCCCGAAGAGGACGACGACAATCGACCCCGTCACCCACGCCTGCCCGTAGATGGCCCCGGTGCCCATCGTCAGACGGCCTCGACCGGCACAGGAATTTTTGCTACGACATCGCGCAGGATGCTCTCGATGGTGCGGCCGCGCAAGCGGCTCTCCGATGAGAGGATGATGCGGTGGATGAGGACCGGCGCCCAGAGCGCCTTGATGTCCTCCGGCGTCACATAGTCGCGCCCGCGCACGGCGGCATACGCCTGCGCGGCGCGATAGAGGGCGAGCGAGCCGCGCGGTGAGGCGCCGAGCGCAATCGACTCATGGCCGCGCGTCGCGCGCACGAGCCGGGTGATGTATTGCCGCAATTCGTCATCGACATGGACGGCGCGCACGTCCCGCTGCAACGAGGGGAAGTCGGCAATTTCTCCGACCGGCTGCAAGTCCGCCAGCGGGTTGGCATCTTGAAAGCGGGTGAGGATGGCCGCCTCGTCGTCTTCGTCCGGGTAGCCGATTTTCAGTTTGAGGAAGAAGCGGTCCAGTTGCGCCTCGGGCAGCGGGAAGGTGCCCTCCAGTTCGATCGGATTCTCCGTCGCGATGAGCAGGAAGGGGCGCGGCAGGGGGATCGTCTCGTTCTCGACCGTCACCGTCCGCTCCTCCATCGCTTCCAGGAGCGCGGACTGGGTGCGCGGCGTGGCGCGGTTGATCTCGTCCGCCAGGACGATATTGCCGAAGACCGGGCCGGGGCGGAACTGGAACTCCTGCTCGCGCTGGTTGAAGTAGGTCAGGCCGCTGATGTCAGACGGCAATAGATCCGGCGTGCATTGGATGCGCCGGAAATCGCCGCCGATGGCGCGGGCGAGCGCGCGGGCGAGCGTCGTCTTGCCGACGCCGGGGACATCTTCGAGGAGAATATGCCCCTCGCAGAGCAGCGCCACGAGCGCGAGGTCGACGACCTCGCGCTTGCCCACAATCACCTCGCCAACCCGGTCCAAAACCGCGTCGGCGTACTCCTGCACACGGCCCACAGGCATCGCTCCTTCCTACTGCGCGCACGCTGGATTGTATCACGAGTGGGCAGTGGATAGTGGGCAGTGGGCAGCAGGCAGCGGACAGACGTTCGTGCCCGGTCTCTCTTGCCTGCTGCCCGCACCTTGCGATAGGGTTGTGTCCCACCCGAATCGCGGGCGGACCGGCAGGTAGATAACTGAGGGGGACTGATCGATGGGCAAGACATTTCGGCAGATGGTGGCGGACGCGCGCAGTGAGGTGAAAGTAATCAGCCCGCAGGAGGCGAAGCAGGAGATCGACAAAGGCGGCGCGACGATCATTGATGTGCGCGAGCCGGACGAAGTGGCCGAGAGCGGCACGGTGCCGGGGGCGCGCAACATCCCGCGCGGCGTCCTGGAAATAAAGGCGGACACCGAACTGCCGATGAAGGACCCGGAACTCCAGGATCGCAACCAGAAGGTAATCATCGCCTGCGGCGCGGGCGGGCAGGCGGCGCTCTCCGCGAAGTCGCTCAAGGACATGGGCTTCACGGACGTCTCGATCATTGACGGCGGCGTGCGCGGCTGGAAAGAAGCCGGTTTCGAGACGGCGAAGCCCAGCAAGTAAACAGGGAGGGAACCTCACCCCCTGCCCTCTCCATTGCAATGGAGAGGTGTGCCTCAATTGTAGTGCCGTGGCTTATTACAGATGATCGCCTTCCCCGCATTTGCTCCCCCTCTCCATCGCAATGGAGAGGGGCAGGGGGTGAGGTTCCCCGTGCCGCCCGTTTCTTTTGCGCTACCGATGCGGTATCCTTGCAGCATGGAATTGCTTTCGCAATAACGCTTGACGTGCGCAGGATGCCGCCGATGATGAGTTCCCCGTCCCATCTCGCTCACCGCATCATTGGCCGCGACAAAGAGATCGCGGTGGGAGAGGCGTTGCTCGCGCGGGCCGCCGAGGGCGAGGGTTCGTTCCTGTTCGTGACCGGCGACGCGGGAATTGGCAAGAGCCGCCTCGCCGCCGCGTTGCGCGAGCGGGCACGGGAGCGGGGTTTTCGTACCCTGGTCGGTGTCTGTCAGGAATACGACAGCGACTTCCCGTTTGCGCCGTTTCTCGATGCCCTCCGGCAATGGCTCGCGCCGCTCGATCATCCCGCCGCGTCTCTCGGCGGCGACCGCGCGCTCTTTGCGCGGCTGCTCCCGGAACTCGCGGACCCGGCCATGCCGCCGCCCGCGTCCTTGCCGCCGGAGCACGAGAAACGCCGGCTCTTCGAGGCGTTCGTGCGCCTCTTCACCCGCCTTGAGGCGCAGGCGCCGCTGGTCGTCGTGCTGGAAGACATCCATTGGGCGGACGAGGCGAGCCTCGAACTGCTGCATCTCCTGCCGCGTCGGGTCGCCGCGCGCCTCTTCATCATCGTCACCGCGCGGAGCGACGAGCCGGGGCGCGATCTCGGCCCGTGGTACGACACGCTCGACCGGAACCGGCTGGCGCGGCGGCTTGATCTCGCGCCGCTCGACGCGGACGCCGCGAGCCGCATGATCGCCACGCTGTCCGCCAGGCCGCTTCCTGCCGCGACCGTCGCGAAAGTCCGCGCGCGTGCCGACGGCAACCCCTTCTTCATCGAGGAGTTGCTGCGCGTCTTGCCGGAGCGCGCAGGCGACCAATCCAATGCTGTCGGCCCTGGTGAGACCTTGCCCGCGAGCGTGCGAGAGACGGTGCTCCGGCGGTTCGACGCGCTCGATGCAGGCGCGCGCCGCGTCGCGGAGACCGCCGCCGTGATCGGTCGCCGGTTCGCCTATGAAACGGTGCGGGCGGTGACCGGGCTGGACGATGGACGCACGACGCGCGCACTCCGGCAGATGGTAGACGCACATCTCGTGCGTGAGGTGCGCGAGGCGACCCGGTTCCGCTTCGAGTTCCGGCACGCGTTGACGCGCGAAGCGATCGCTTCACGGCTCCTGACGCGCGAGCGGCGGGCGCTCCATGAACGGGTGGCACGAGAACTGGCGACGCAGGACGGCCCGGCCGCGCCGTCGGAGAGCGAGTTGGGCTACCATTGGTACGCGGCGGAGCAGTGGGAGCGGGCGCTGGTGCATTGCCGTCGTGCAGGCGATCAGGCATTCGCCCTCTGCCTTCCCCACGCGGCCATCGAGCAATTCTCGCACGCACTGACTGCCGCCGGATGGCTCGGCCTCCCCGCCTTTGACATCATGGAGCAGCGCGGGCAGGCGTATCTGTGGATCGCCGATCTGGCGCGGGCACAGGACGACCTCGAGGCCGCGCTCATGTACGCGCGCGACACGGGCGACCGGGCGGCGGAGTGCCGTCTCCTGATCGCCCTCGCATCGCTGCGCACGGCCCACGATCATCGCGCGCCCCTGACCGATCTCGAATCCGCCCTGGCGGTCGCGCGGGCGATTGGTGATCCAGCCTTGTTGGCGCGCTGCTATAGCCAGCTCGGTCGTCTCCTTATCTTCCAGATGCGCCAGTCGGACGCGCTCGACGTGCACGAGCGCGCGCTGGCGATTCGGGAAGAATTGGGCGATCCGCGCGGTATCGCGGAGGCATTGGAAAACCTCGGCTATGCGTACTACGTCGCGGGGGATGTCGTGCGGGGCGCGGCGTCCCATCAGCGGGGGCTCGCCCTGTACGAGGGCGTTGGCGACCGGCACGGCATGTGCGCCTGTCTCAACGGTCTCGCGGAATGCGGCGCGACCCTGCAAACCGACTACGTCGTCTCCGCGATCACCCTGCCGGAAACGGCGGCGGCGGGGGATCGTGCGCTCGCGCTCGCCCAGGAAAACGGCTTGCGCTTCATGGAGGCCCGCGTGTATGCGTGGCTGGGATTCTGCGTCGGCGCGCAGGGACATTTCACGCGGGCGATGGCATATGCGCGGGATGCCGCCGTAATCGGCGATGAAACGGGCCACGATGCGCTGCGTTTCTTCGGCCATGGGGTGCTCGGGACGATTCTCCTCGAAATGCGCGCATCCAAGCGGGCGCTGGCATCGCTCGAAGCCGCTGTTGCCTGGGCGCGCGAACTTAACTCCGGGCATTACCGCATCGTCGCACATGGCTATCTCGCGTCGGCGCACCTACTCGCGGGGAATTTCGCGCAGGCGGACGCGATACTGCGGGAGGAGTTGGCGGTGGATACGCCGATGACGGCGCTCGCCCACCGGCGGGCATGGGTCGCCCGCGCCGAATACTGCCTCGCGACGGGGGACGCGGACGGAGCGCTCCATCTCGCGGATCGCCTGATCGCCGAAGCGCCGAGTATGGGCGAGCGCGGCGAGGGCGCGATTGCCCGGATTGCCCTGCTGCGTGGCGAGGCATTGACGATGCTCGGTCGGTGGGAAGAGGCGGAGACCACGCTCCGTGCCGCTGTCGCGGGAGCGGAGGAGCAGGGCGCGCGGGCGCTCCTCTGGCGTGCCCGGTGCGCCCTCGGCGCGCTACTCGCCGCGCGTGCGCGGGAGGCGGAGGCCGCGCTTGTCTACAGCGCCGCACAGACGCTCATTACCGACCTCGCGCGGGAGATTGATGAGGATGATCTGCGCGAAACCTTCACCCGCAGCGCGCTCGCGCTCGTCCCCCGGCGGTTCCGGCGCACGGAGCGACAGGCGACGACCGCGCGCTATGGCGGCCTGACGGAGCGCGAGCGCGACATCGCCACCCATGTCGCGGCGGGGATGACGAATCGCCAGATCGCGGACGCGCTCTTTCTCTCCTCCAAGACGGTCGAGCTGCACCTCAGCCGGGTACGAAAGAAACTCGGCCTCCAAACGCGCACCGATGTCGCCGTGTGGGCGCATGACACCGGCCTCCACCCCGCCGATGCCGCCGCAACGCGCGCGGGCTGATTTTCTGTACCTCGATCAATGAAAATGAAAATGTAGGGGTACCTCACCGCTCAATTAAGGGTGCGTGCGCCCCCTTTCGTACCCTGTCGTCCGTATTCTGCATGAGAGCGTATCCGTGTCCGGCTGGCGCACGCCACCGGATGAATGCGGGGAGGGTTCGTGCCCCATCCGTCCATCTCTCTGTCGAGCGTAGTGACTGACTCACGGCACGATGGATTGCTGTGGCGAGGGCGTTCCCCGCGAACCGTTTTTCGCGAGTGAAAGACCCGACGAGGACGCGGGGGATTGTCACGGCCACGGGCGATCGATGATCGTGCGATAAAGGAGAGAGTGACCATGCGCCTACTAGGCAGTTTCCGCAGTGTTCGGCGCGGGCGCGATCGTGGCGGGCTTCGTCTGCTCCCCGCCTTCCGACTGATGGCGGCGCCCCTGCCGCCGCCCGGTATGCGGATGCAGCACGTTCGCAAGGCCCGCTTGCCTCTCGGCATCGCGCTCATGCTCGCCCTCACGCTGCCATCGCTCGCCGTGTCTGCCACGTCGTCGCAACCGGCGGTGACGGCCATCGCCCCCGGTGGCGGCTCGGTGGCGGGGGGCACGACGCTGACGATCACCGGCACCGGCTTCGCTCCCGGCGCGACCGTCCGGGTCGGCGGGTACGCCGCCCCTGCGGTCTCCGTCTCCGGCACGACGCAGATCACCGCCCGCACCCCGGCCCACGCGGCGGGCAGTGCGGCGGTGGTGATCACCAACCCCGATACGCTGAGCGGCACGAGCCCGACGAACTACACCTACGCCGTCGGCTCCACCGGTTCCACAGTCACCCCCGTCATCACCGAATTCCCCGCCCAAACCGACCTTGGCGGGCCGTACTACATCGCGGCGGGGCCAGACGGTAATCTGTGGTTCACGTACAACCACGACTACTACATCGGGCGCATCACGCCTGCCGGCGCCGTCGTCCAATACCCCATCCCCAACCATCAACAAGCGAATTCGATCGCGGCGGGGCCCGACGGCAACCTCTGGTTCACGCAGGGGGGTCTGATCGGCAGGATGACGCCGACCGGCGTCGTCACCGAGTTCACACTCCCGGCGGACAGCGCTTCGCTATTCATCGCGGCGGGGCCCGACGGCAACCTCTGGTTCACCGAGGACCCGAGCGGGCCGCAGTATGTCGCAAAGGTCGTCAGGATCACGCCCGCCGGGGCGATCACCGAGTTCTCCGACGGGCTCGTCGGGGGCAGCATGCCCAGCTCCATCGCGGCGGGGCTGGACGGCAACATGTGGTGCATCGACACCAACTATGGCGGCCACTACATCGGACACATCACGCCCGCCGGGGTGATCACCGAGGTCTCCGCCTCGCTCGTCATGGCCGGTCGGTCCGGCAGCATCGCGGCAGGGCCGGACGGCAACATGTGGTTCACCGATCCCGAAGGCAACGGGATCGGCCAGATCACGCCCGCAGGGGGGATCGCCGAGTTCTACGACGGGATCTCCGCAGGCAGCCACCCGATCGGTCTGGCGGCGGGGACGGACGGCAACAGGTGGTTCACCGAATATGGCGGCAACCGGATCGGCCGCATCACGACCGGCGGAAAAGTGACTGAGTTCCCCACCCCCTACGCTGGCTCCTCGCCGTGGTCAATCGCGGCGGGGCCGGACGGCAACCTCTGGTTCACCGAGTTACTCGGCCCCGGGATCGGCCGGGTGACGATCGCTCCGCCCCCGCCGCCGGTCGTCTCGGCTGCCGCGCCCAGCTCCGGCCCTACCACGGGCGGCACCAGGGTCACGCTCACCGGCAGCGGCTTTCTCGCCGGTGCCGCTGTCGCCTTTGATGGCATCGCGGGCACGAACGTCACCGTCGTCAGCGATACCCAGATCACCGTCACCGCGCCCGCACATACGGCGGCGGGGAGCGTGGACATCGCGGTCACGAATCCCGGCAGCGGGACGGGTACGCTGGCGCACGGTTACACCTACTATGTCACCCCGAATGCGCTGCCGGGCCCGCAGCCGCCGGGGGCGACCGGCGGCAATGCGAGTCCGCTTCCCCCAAATCGCCCGCCGGGCCCGCTATCCGGCACGCACCCGAACCCGCTCCCGCCGCCGCGCTGAGAGAAAGGAATGCTGCACTATGCGCTCGTCACATCGCCCTCTTGGTATCGTGCTCACGCTCATGCTCTTCGTCGGGTCGCTAAACAATCCGGGGACGGTAGGGGCGTTCAGCGGGTTTGGGCAATCCGCGAAATACGCGTTAGTCGATGGAGCAAACACCGATACATTCGGCGCGTCCCTCGGGTTGAGCGGCAGCGGGGGGACGATGATCGTCGGCGCTCCGAGGAGGAACGCGCGCGGCGCGGCGTACATCTACACGAGCGCGAGCAACCAACCGGCGCAACTGACGCCGAGCGACGCGACCAGTGGTGACTCCATCGGCGCGCCGTGGCAGTGAGTGGGGACGGCATGACGGCTCTCGTTGGCGCATTCAACAAGAACGGAGAAACCGGGGCCGCCTACATCTTCACGCACGCGGGGGGGGTGGAATCAGCAGGCGATCCTCGTCGCCAGCGACGGGATGACGACCGACGGGTTCGGCGGTGGCGTGGCGCTCACCACGGATTCGACACTCCCGGCGCCGCATATGTCTTCGTTCGCGCCGGGAGCACATGGACGCAGCAGCGGAAACTGACCGCCAGCGACGGGGCCGCCGGCGATTTCTTCGGCTTTGTGACGATCAGTGCGGACGGCAATACGGTCGTCGTCGGGGCCGACGCGCGCAATGGGGTCGTCGGCGCCGCGTACGTCTTCGTGCGCGGCGGTACGGTATGGACGCAGCAAACGATTCTCACCGCGAGCGATGGCACGCCGGGCCTGGCCCTCGGCGACTCGGTGGCGCTCAACGCGGACGGCACGACCGCGGTGATCGGCGGGAACGGTGCGTCGTATGTCTTTGTCCGTAGCGGCGCGACGTGGACGCAGCAGCAGAAACTGACCGCCAGCGATGGGGTCTCCGGCGATGCATTCGGCTACGCCGTGGGCGTGAGCGCCGAAGGTGGCGTCGCAATCGTCGGCGCGATCCGCCGCACGAACGAAACCGGCGGGGCATATGTCTTCGTGCGAGGCGGCGGGGTCTGGAGCCAGGCGCAGATATTGGCGACCAGCGACCGCGCGCAGGGCGATCAGTTCGGCAACGCCATCGCGTTGAGCGCGGACGGGGGCGCCGCCGTCATCGGCGCGCCCGGTAAGGGCACCTTGACTGGGGCGGTATACCGATTTTCCCAGGCCGGTTCGCCCCTCCCGCCGCCGAAACCGATTGGGCCACCAACCGGGAATACCTCGCCCGCGCCGCGTCCACCGGAGCAACCGCTCTCGTCAATTGACTCGTTCGTGCCGGCGCCACTGCCGATCAACCGGCCATACCAACAGATCCCCTGAAGCGCGTCAGTGGCAGATGGCCGCCTATCGTCGGAGGTGACACCATGCGCAATCGCCGCGAATCATCTGCCCGGATCGTCGCAGCGGTACTGGTCTCGCTACTCCTCTCCGTTGCCGAACGGGGTCCTGTCGAGGCGGCGGTCCCCTACGTGCAGCAGGCGATCGTCACCGCGAGCGACGCGGCGGCACATGATGAGTTCGGGAACGCCATGGCATTGAGCCGGGATGGTACGACGCTTGTTGTCGGTGCGAATACAAAGAACACGGGTACGGGCGCGGCATATGTCTTCGTGCGTAACGGCGTGACGTGGGACCAGCAGGCCAAACTGACCGCGAGCGGTGGGGCCACGCACGACAACTTCGGTACGGCAGTGGCGATCAGCGCCGACGGCAATACTGCGGTGATTGGTGCGCAGGGCAATCAGGGCGCGGCCTATATCTTCACGCGCAGCGGCACGACGTGGGCGCAGCTGCAGAAACTCACCTTTGGCGGCGGCTATGCGGATTTCGGGTGCAGCGTGGCGATCTCCGCCGACGCCGCGACGATCCTCATCGGCGCGTTCTACGACACGTCGCACGGCTCCGCCTATGTCTATTCCTTCAGCGGTGTAACCTGGGGGCTCCAGGCGACGCTCGACTCCAACGATGCGTTGAGTAATGACGAGTTCGGCGACTCCGTTGCTCTGAGCGGGGATGGCAACGCGGCCCTGATCGGCGCGCCGACGCGGATCAATCAAGTCGGCGCGGCCTATCTCTTCGCGCGCTCCGGCGCATCGTGGGGCCAGCAATCTGATTGCTCGCGGGCGATGGCGCGCCCCTCGCGCAGTTCGGGCACGCCGTTGCCGTCAGTGGGGACGGCGCGACGCTTTTCGTCACGTCGTTCGTCAACCTCATTGGGGCGGTCTATGTCTACACGATGTCCGGCGGCGGATGGCATCAACAAACGGAACTGACGCCGACCGACGGCGCGATGTACGACTCCTTCGGCTACAGCGTCGCCACGACGGTGGACGGCAGCGCGGCATTCGTCGGTGCGAAGGGCAAGAACGGTAAGATCGGCGCGGTCTACCTCTTCACGCGGTCAGGTGCGCTATGGAGCCAGCAGGGCACGGTGACGGGTAGCACGAGCGTGGTTAATGACGAGTTCGGTTCGTCGGTCGGCATCTCGGGGGATGGCACGTTCGCGGCGGTTGGCGCCTCGCAAAAGAATACACAGACCGGCACGGCCTACGTGTTCGGGCCCCAATCCGGGCCACCGCTGCCCACACCGAAACCGCCGGGCGCACCCAGCGGGAACACGCCTCCATCCGTGCCGGCCATGCGCCCGCCGGGACCGCCTGCGGGCAGTGCGCCGAACCCGATCCCGCAGCCGCGCCCGTAGAGCAGGTTTCGGCACAATTGAGTCGGTGGCGTAGGCTTCAGCCTGCGCGAGAGATTGCAGGCTGAAGCCCGCCACCACCAGGAAAACTGAAGTGTGCGCAGGTGTCAGGCGCGATCGGTTGAGCAGTTCGAAGATGCCCGCCGCGCCCATACCGCCGCGCATCGTCGCCATGCCGGTCATTTCCACAAAGGCCCCGGATTGCCATCGCACATTTATGTACGGTGTGGATGTTGGCTCCCTCTTGTGATATACTGCGCTGTCTGCATTCGTCATGTGTACAGGGCTGCGGCGTCTGATCGCACCTGAGGCATTGGGGTCGCGTGGGGCGGCGAGTCGTCGGCACGGTGCTGCGCCGGGGCTTGGATGATCGGCGAAATGCCGGTCGGTGAATGGGAGGGTGTGACGATGGCGAGTGTGTTTCCCCGTGCGCCCCGTCGGGTGCTGCTTGGTCTGCTCGCGGGCGCGCTCGCGTGCCTCTGCTGGCTGAATTTTACGCCCCCCGCGTTGGTCGCCGCCGCGAACACGCTGCACGTCACGGACTGCGGGGACGCCGGGCCAACCACGCTGCGCGGCATGATCGGCTCGGCGGGAGTGGGCGACACGATCGTCTTCGACCAGAACTGCACAATCACGCTGGCGACGGGGACAGGCACGCTGACGCTGACGAAGCAGGTGACGATTGATGGCACAGGGCGCACGGTGACGGTGGACGGGGGCTGCACGCTCAATGGCGGCGTCTGCACTAGCGGCGGGGTAGAGGTCTTCCAAGTGAACAGCGGGGTGACGGCGAGCCTGAGCAACCTGACCATCCAGCACGGCAACAATATCGGCGGCGCGGGCATCGCCAACCTCGGCACGCTCTCCGTGACGAACAGCACCATCAGCGACAATAATGGGACGAGCGGTCCCGGCGGCGGCATCTTCAACGGCATCAATAGCACGCTGAGGGTGACGAACAGCACCATCAGTCGCAACAGCGCAGTCCAGGGCGGCGGCATCGGCATCGACTCCGGCGGCACGGTGGCGATGACGAACAGCACCCTCTCCGGCAACACTGCGACTAGCGACGGCGGCGGCATCTTCGTCAATGGCGGCACGGTGACGGTGACGAACAGCACCCTCTCCGGCAACAGTGCGGGCGGCGGCGGCGCTGGCGGCATTGGTAGGGCAGGCGGCACGATAACACTCACGAACACGATCGTCGCGGCCAACACTACCACCGGCAACGCCCCTGACCTTGGGGGCGCGATCGCGACGGGCGGGCACAACTTGTTCGGCACGACGAGCGGCGCGACGATCACCCTCGGCCCTGGCGACATCGTCAACCCGAACCCGCTCCTCGGCGCGCTCGGCAACAACGGCGGCCCGACGCAGACGATCCCCCTGCTCATCGGCTCCCCCGCCATCGGCAACGGGAATGCCACCGTCTGCGCCAACACCGCCGGGACGGCACCCGTCGCGGGGAAGGATCAGCGCGGCTTCCCCCGCCCTGCCGCCCGCTGCGCGATCGGCGCCTTCGAGCCGCCTCCGACGTACACGGTCGGCAGCACGAGCGACACGGGGGCGGCGGCGACGCTCGCGGTGTGCCTGGACCCAACGAACACGACGTGCCGGTTGCGGGACGCGATCATCTACGCGGCGAGCGGGCTGGACGTCATCCAGTTCAACAGCAACGGGCGCGGGACGATCACGCTCTCCGGCGGGACGCTGACGAAGGATGTGACGATCACCGGGCCGACGAGCGGGGCGGGGGTGGTCGTGGACGGCGGCTGCGCATTCAGCGCCGGGGCATGCACGGGCGGCGGGGTGCAGGTCTTCGGGGTGAACCCAGGGGTGACGGTGAGCCTGAGCAACCTGACGATCCAGCACGGCAACAATGCGGGTAGCGTCGGCGGGGGCATCGACAACCATGGCACGGTGGCGGTGACGAACAGCACCCTTACCGGCAACAGCGCGACCGTGGGCGGGGGCATCGTCAACAACGGCGTGATGACGGTGACGAACAGCACGATCGCCGGCAACAGCGCGGTCGGGGGCGCGGGCATCGCCAGCTCGGGCACCCTCTCCGTGACGAACAGCACCATTAGCGGTAACAGCGCGACCGCCAGCGGTGGCGGCGGCATTGGCAGGGCAGGCGGCACGGTGACGCTGACGAACACGATCGTCGCGGGCAACACCATCACCACCGGCCCCGGCCCCGACCTCTCCGGCACGATCACCAGCGGCGGGCACAACCTGATTGGCACCATCGCCGGCAGCACCGGGATCACCAATGGGGTGAACGGCGACATCGTCAACCCGAATCCGCTCCTCGGCGCGCTCGGCAGCAATGGTGGCACCACGCAGACCTTCGCCCTGCTCACCGGCTCCCCCGCCATCGGCAACGGGAATGCCACCGTCTGCGCCAACACCGCCGGGACGGCACCCGTCGCGGGGAAGGATCAGCGCGGCGTCGCCCGCCCCGCCGACCTCTGCGCGATCGGCGCCTTCGAGCCCCTCCTCTCGGCGATCAGTCTCTCATCCGGCCCGGCGGCGGGCGGTGCGAGGGTCACGCTGACCGGGGCGGGCTACGTGGCGGGCGCGACGGTGAGCATCGGCGGGGCGAGTTGCACGAATGTGCAGGTGGTGAACAGCACGAAACTGACCTGCACGACGGGGGTGCACGGGGCAGGGGCGGTGGATGTCGTGGTGACGGTGGGGAGCGCGACGGCGACGCTGCCGGGCGGGTACACCTATGGGGTGATCGCCCCGCTGCCGGGGCCGCAGCTGCCGGGCGGTACACCGGGATCGCCGGTTCCGCTGCCGGGGTCGCGCCCGGCGGGGACGACGGGGGGGCCGGCGCCGAACCCGCTCCCTCCGCCGCGACCCTGAGCGATCACAGTTGAGGGGGAGCGATTAAAAGCCGGTTTCAATACCCTTCCTCTCCCCTCTCCATCGCTGTACGAAATTTGTATGTACCTTGCCCCCTCTGCAATGGAGAGGGGCCAGGGGTGAGGAAGTGAAACGGGCTCTAATTGAGTAGTTCGAAGATGCCCGCCGCGCCCATGCCGCCGCCGACGCACATCGTCACCATGCCGTAGCGCCCGCCGCGCCGCCGCAGCTCATTGATCAGCGTGACGGTCAGCTTCGCGCCCGTCGCGCCCATCGGATGGCCGAGGGCAATCGCGCCGCCGTTGACGTTCACCTTCTCGATGTCCATGCCGAGTTCCTTGATGACCGCCAATGACTGCGAGGCGAACGCCTCGTTCAGTTCGATCAGGTCGATGTCCTCCAGATTAAGCCCGGCTAGTTTGAGGACCTTCGGCACCGCGACGAGCGGGCCGATGCCCATGACGTCGGGCCGAACGCCGCCGACCGCGAAGGCGACGAAACGCGCCAGCGGCGTCAGGCCGTGTCGCTCGGCGTTCTCGCGCTCCATCAGGAGGACGGCAGCGGCGCCGTCGCTCGTCTGCGACGAGTTCCCGGCGGTGATCGTGCCCCGCGCGTGGAAGACGGGCCGCAACTTGGCGAGCGCCTCCAGCGACGTGTCCCGGCGCGGCCCCTCGTCGGTGGCGAAGACTGTCTCCGCGCGGCGGGTCTCGCCGTTCTCATCCACCCAGACGTTTGTGACATTGAGCGGCACAATCTCGTCCGCGAACTTACCCGCGCTGATCGCGGCGGCGGCGCGCTGGTGCGAGCGGAAGGCGAAGGCGTCCTGCTCCTCGCGGCTGATCTCGAACTCCCGCGCGACATTCTCGCCCGTCAGCCCCATGCTCAGGTAGACATCGGGGCATTCGGCGGCGAGCGTCGGGTTCGGGGCGGAGCGCATCGTGGCGATCTGCACCATGCTCAT
>JBPCMC010000179.1:0-4120 GCA_051002645.1 Thermomicrobiales bacterium | reverse complement strand
GACGCAACTGACGGCGCGCGGGGTGGCGACGAGGAAATCGATGTACTCGGTGTCGGAGCAGCGTGGTGCATTCATGCCGACTACTCTACTCGCTCGCGACCGCTGCGCTCAACTGCGTAAGTCCTATATGATAACAACTCCCGAAAGGATGCCGCAACTCTCGGGATAGCGGGCGCACAATGTCCGTCGAGAGCGATGATCCGATTGACGAGGTTCGCGGCGGCGTGTGAGACTGCGCATATGAATGGCACGCCGATTGTCTACAGCGACCATTACCTCGATCACCACACCGGCCCGCACCCGGAGACCGAGCGACGCCTCGTGGCGATCATGGAACGTCTTGAGGGGGAGGGGCTACTGGAAGGTCGCCCGCTCCTCGCGCCAACGAATGCGCCGCGCGAGGCGATCCTCCGCGTCCATGACGCCGCCTATGTGGATGCGTTGGAGCGCTTCTGCACGGCGGGCGGCGGGATGCTCGAACCGAGCACCACGGTCTCGGCGGAATCGTTCGATGTCGCCCTGCTCGCCGCCGGTGGCGCAATTCGCGCCGTGGATGCCGTGATGACGGGGGAGGCACGGCGGGCTTTCGCGCTCGTCCGTCCGCCCGGCCACCACGCGACGGCGGAGATGGGCATGGGCTTCTGCCTCTTCAACAATGTCGCCATCGCCGCGCAGCACGCGCGCGACCGCTATGGCCTCGAACGGGTTGCGATCGTCGACTGGGATGTCCACCACGGCAACGGCACGAACGACATCTTCTACGACGACCCGCATGTGCTCTTCGTCTCGGTCCACCAATACCCGCTCTACCCGATGAGCGGGCTGGCAACCGAGCGCGGCGCCGGCGCGGGCGAGGGGTACACGATCAATATCCCGCTGCGGGCGCACACGGGCGACGCGGAGTACCTGCGCGTCTTCGACGAACTGATCGGCCCGCTCGTGCTCGATTACCGGCCCGAACTGCTCTTCGTCTCCGCCGGATACGACGCCGCCCAGGACGACCCACTCGCGGAGATGCTCGTCACGGGCGATGGCTTCCGGCAGATGGCCGAGCGCGTCGTCGCCTGGGCGGATGCCTGCTGCGACGGTCGTCTCGTTGCCCTCCTCGAAGGCGGGTATGACTTCGCCGCACTAGCGCGGGGCGTCGCCGAGACGTTGCGGGTATTGGATGGGAAGCCCTAGCCCCCAGCCCTTTTCCCCAGCGGGCAAGGGGAGCGGGAGAAATCGACATGCCAGAGTTCCAGTTACGACCGGCGACCGCTGCGGATTACGACTTCCTCTACCGGCTGCATGTGGCGGCAATGCGTGACCTCGTCGCGCGGGTGTGGGGCTGGGATGATACGTGGCAGGAGCAGTTTTTCGCGGACCATTTCGACCCGGCGCCCGCGCGGATTGTCGTCGTGGGCGGGGAGAAGGTCGGCGTTGTCGCGGTTGTCTGGGGCGAGGCGGACGCCTTTCTCGCCAACATCGAAATCTTCCCGGCCTATCAGGGGCGCGGCCTGGGTACGGCGCTCATCCGGCACGTCATCGCGGAGGCGGCTGCGCGCGGCGTCCCGGTGCGACTGCAGGCGCTGAAAATCAATCCCGCCCGGCGGCTCTACGAACGGCTCGGCTTCGTCGTCACCGGCGAGACCGAGACGCACGATCTGATGCTCCGGCCCCGCTAGCCACCCCGCGCGATTCATGCGATAAATACGATCAACAATCCGCTTTTCTCCCCTCTCTATTGCTGACAAGCAACGGTGAGGGGCTGGGGGTGAGGTATGGAACCAATCGCAATCATCGACTACGGCGGCGGCAACGTCGCGAACGCGCTCAATGCCCTCACACACGAGGGCGTCGATGCCGTCATCACCGCCGATCACGACGTGATCCGGCGCGCGCCCGGCGTCGTCTTCCCCGGCGTCGGGGCGACAGCGGACGTGATGGGTGGGCTGGAATCGCGCGGCCTCGTCCCGATCATCCATGAGGTGATCGACCGGGGCACGACGCCCTTCCTCGGCATCTGCGTCGGTTTGCAGGTACTCCTCGACCGCAGCGAGGAGGGCGAGACGCACCCATGCCTCGGCATCGTGCCCGGCGCGGTGCGTCGACTGCCGACGGGGATCATCGTGCCGCATATGGGCTGGAACGCCGTCCGCCAGACGCAATCGCACCCGCTCTGGGAGGGCATCGCCGACTTCACACCCTTCTATTTCGTCCACTCCTACTTCTGCGCCATCGAGGATCCGGCGTGGATGGCGGGCGAGACGGCGTACGGTGTCCACTTCGCCTCCGTGCTCGCGCGCGGCGCGCTGATGGGGACGCAATTCCACCCGGAGAAGAGCGGCGCGGCTGGTCTGCGCCTCTTGCGCAACTTTGTCGGCATCGTCAACGGCGCGCGCGAATTGCTCTCCAAGCCCGCCGCTGTCCGATGATCGTCATTCCCGCGATTGATCTGCGCGGCGGCAAATGTGTCCGGCTGCTGCGCGGCGACTTTTCACATGAAACAGTCTACGGCGATGATCCCGTCGCGATGGCGCGCCACTGGGCGGATGCGGGCGCGACGATCCTCCATGTCGTTGATCTCGATGGCGCGGCGGCGGGCAGCCCGCAGCAGACCGACTTAATCCGTGCGATCTGCGCCGCCATCCCGATCCCCGTTGAAGTCGGCGGTGGCCTGCGCACGCTCACGGATGTCGAGTACACGCTTGCGGCGGGTGCGGCGCGCGTCGTTCTCGGCACGGCGGCAATTGAGCATCCCGACCTCGTCACTGCGGCCCTGACGGCGCACGGGCCGGAGCGAATCGTCCTCGGCCTCGACGCGCGGGACGGCTATGTCGCCACCGGCGGCTGGCTGGAAACGAGTAGCGTGCGCGCCGTGGACCTCGCCCGCGCGATGGCGGAGCGGGGCGTGCGCCGCGTCGTCGCCACCGACATTCGCCGCGACGGTATGCGCACCGGGCCGAATGTGGAATTCCTCGCCGACGTTGCCACGAGTGGCCTCGCCGTGATCGCCTCCGGTGGCGTCAAGGATCGCGGCCATCTCACCCTCCTCGCCACTATCCCCGGCGTCGAGGCCGTCATCACCGGCACCGCCCTCTACACCGGTGACCTCACCCTCGGCCCCGGCGAGTGGGAGATATCGACGCATCCTGCGTGACTTGTCGCGTCTCGCCGTGCATGTGATAGTGTACGAACGAAGTTCTGCAACCCCGGAGGAAATCGATGGCGACTGAAAAAGTCGATGAGCAAATCTCCGTCGCGAACATGCGCGACGATCTTGACGCGGTAATCGCTCAAGCACGCAAGACGAAACGGCCAATCGTTGTGACCGATAATGGGCGCGAAGCCGTAATCATCATCGATGCCGCGCAATATCATAAGGAAAGCGAAGAACGCGAACTCATTCGCGGAATCCTTGAAGGGGAGGATGCGATACGCGCGGGCAAAGTGGTGAGTATGGAGGAAGTCGAAGCGCATCTTGGTGCTATCCTCGCTGAAGCCAATCTGGAGGGAATAAATGGCAACCGAAACCATACATGAGCATATCCCGGTTGCGAAAGTGCGCGACGATCTTGATGCGATCATCGACCATGCGCAAGAAACGAAGCAGCCAATCGTCGTGATGCGGAATGGCAACGCGGCGGTCGTCATCGTTGACGCCGCGCAGTACCAGCAAGAGCGGGAGTCTGTCGCCTATCTTCATGCGATTCTTCAGGGATTGCTTTCTGAGGGCGGTATCAGGCACGAAGAGGTCGAGGCGCGACTCGATTCGCTCCTCGCCGAATAGCGGTGACAACGATTATTTGGAAGCCGACCGCGCTGAGCGCCCTCGACGCCATCACGAGAGATCGGTTGATCAGTGTTGGCGCCGTTGCCGCGCGGAGGATACGCAGGCGAATTACCATGCGCGTTGCACAGTTGCGTGAGTTTCCAGAACTCGGGAGACTCGTGCCGGAGTGGGCGGGGACGAATCTTCGCGAACTCATCGTTCCTCCCTATCGTATTCCCTTAGGACTTACGCAGTTGAGCGCAGCGGTCGCGAGCGAGTAGAGTAGTCGGCATGAATGCACCACGCTGCTCCGACACCGAGTACATCGATTTCCTCGTCGCCACCCCGCGCGCCGTCAGTTGCGTC
>JBPCMC010000178.1:0-10032 GCA_051002645.1 Thermomicrobiales bacterium | reverse complement strand
GGTTTCGCTGCCGGGTGCCGCCTCGGGGCCTCTGGGAACGTAAGTGGTTTGGCGCGCCCTGCGCCCCCCACACCCGCGACGACGTTCGCTATGCTCCAACTGCTCCGCCAGTTGCCGGAGACGGATGGTCCCGCGCTCGCTCCCACGCGCGGGGCACGGTTGCGCGGGCGTTTGCACTCCCGCCCGCGCGACCGGGCGGCGATTCGCTATCATTATGATGTCTCAAACGACTTCTACGCGCTCTGGCTCGATACACGAATGACGTACTCCTGCGCCTATTTCGAGCACGGCGACGAGGGGATCGACGCCGCGCAGGAGGCGAAGTACGATCTGATCTGCCGCAAACTGCGTCTCCGGCCCGGCGAGCGACTGCTCGACATCGGCTGCGGCTGGGGCGGGCTGGCGATCTTCGCCGCCGAACGGTACGGTGTGGAGGCGACTGGCGTCACCCTAAGCGTCCGGCAGGCGGAACTGGCGAAGGAGCGCATCGCGGCGGCGGGGCTCACCGACCGCGTCTCTATCGTCCTCGACGATTACCGCAACCTCCCCTCCGGCATGCCATTCGACAAGATTGTCAGCGTCGGCATGTTCGAGCATGTCGGGCGGCCGCGCCTGCCGGAATATTTCACCACCGCCCATCACCTGCTGAAGGCTGGCGGCCTCTTCCTCAACCACGGCATCGCCCAGCAACACGACTTCCACACCCCCGCGCGCCGGGTGATCGATCGCGAGATGAATGCTCGCACGTCGTTCGTCTGGAATTACGTTTTCCCGGACGGCGAACTTGTGCCGATCAGCGAGGCGCTCGGCGTGGCGGAGCGGGCGGGTTGGGAAGTGCGCGATGTCGAGAGCCTGCGCGAGCACTACGCGATGACGCTGCGCCACTGGAACCGCCGCCTCACCGCGCATGAGGAAGAAGCGAAACGACTGGTCGGCGAGGAGTCATACCGCGTTTGGCGTCTCTATATGGGCGGCGCGGCCTACTCCTTCGCGCACGAGCGGATCAGCATTTACCAGGCGCTCTTCACCAAGCCCGACCCCAGCGGCAATGCACACATCCCCCTCACCCGCCGGGACATCTATACCCGCAACAATGACGCATGACCCGGCCGCACGCGCGTACCCGCCGACCAAATGAAACCGGGGAGAACCGCATGCCGCCCAAAGGGCACCCGGCAAAGAGCGCAGAGAGTGCAGAGGAGATAGAGTATTGGGGAGGCGTTCTCTATCTCCTCTTTGTATTTCTCCGTGTTTCTCTGTGCTCTCTGTGCCTCTGTGGTAAATATCCCCGGTTTCAGACGATTTCGAGGATGGCGGGGCGCGGGTGGTCCTGCTCGGTGCCGGGGACGGCGGGCCATTGGCCGGTGGTGGTGAGGAAGTCGGGCGTGCCGTCCGGACGGAGCACGAAGGTATCCTCGCTCTTTGTGCCGGCGATCGAGGGGTTGTAGGCGAAGGACTGCGACTCCTGCACCCTCTCCGTGCCGCCGGGGGTGACGATCCACTCGCGGCCCGCGTAGCCCGCCGCGCCGCCCTGATGGTGCAGCCGCCACTCGCCGGGGAAGCCCGCGTCCGCATATGCCTTCGCGCCCGCCGCGAAGATTTCCGCCGCTGTCGCGCCCGGCTGCGTCGCGCCCGTGAAGGCAAGATCGACCATCGCGCACCCCTGCTGCCGGTGCCGCAGGTCATCCGGTAGCCGTCCAAAGTAAACGGCGCGGCTGACGCTCGCATTGAGCCCCCAGCGATACCCGCCAGCGACGAGGAGGACATGCTGCCGCACGGCGTTCTCGGTCGGCAGCGGGTGGCGGAAGCGGTGAATGCGCTCGTCCGCCGCGACGAGCGGCACCGGCACCTGAATGCCGTACGCCATCAGCGGGCCGACATACGAGGCGACGACCTGCAACTCCGTCATGCCGGGCTGCACCGCGCGGGCGGCCGCTTCCAGCACCCGCGCCGTCGTCTGCGCGAGCCAGCGGTATCGCTCGATTTCCGGCGTCATCAGGCGGGAACGCAGCCGCATCACCTCGTCGTGCAGCACGCGGACAGCGGTGAGGCCCGCGACGGGCGCGTCCGCACCAAGCGCGCCGTCGCCGACGATGTCGCGAATAATCGCAACGCGCTCGTCGGTGCGATCCTGCTCCCACGGATAGACCTTCATGTGAACGCCCTGCTCCGGCAATTCCTCCGCCGCGATGCGGGGCGCCTCGATAGCATTCGTGAGGACATAGGCCGTCGTCTCTTTCGTGACGAGCACCGAGGCGAGCGCCTCCGCCCCGTTCATCGAGACGCGCGTCGCGCCGCCGCCCGTCACCCAGGCGACGCTCCCCTCCTGGGTGAGGAGGAGCGCGTCCAGCCCTTCGGCGTCGAGCAGCGCGGCGATGCGGCGGCGCTTCTCGGCCAGTTCCTCGGGCGTCGGGTTCAAGGCGGCGAGCGCCACGCTGCGCGGCATCGGGCTACTGCTCTTTCTTCGGCGCGTCTTCGCCGGGGATGCGCTCGCGCTGAGTGGTGGGTGTGATCCACAACTCGTCGATCGTGACGCGGTGCGGCAACGAGGCGACAAAGACGACCGTCTCCGCGACATCCTCCGGTTGGAGCATCGTTTTGCGCGCTTCCGCGCTTGGCGGGTTCGGGCGGTAGTCGAGGATCGCCGTCGCGACCTCGCCGGGCAGAATCGCCGTGGCGCGGAGGCCGTTGACCTTTTCCTCGGTGTTGATGCTGTGCGAGATGGAGACCGCGCCCGCTTTGCTCGCCCCGTATGCGACGCCGGACATAATGCCGGAGTGCCGCCCCGCCATGCTCGCGAGCGTGATGATCGTCCCCTCGCGTTGCGTGCGCATCTGCGGCAGCACCGCCCGCGCGCAATAGAGGACACCGTTCAGGTTGACATCAATCACATGATCCCACTGCTCGACAGACATATCGTGCAGGTTGCGCTGCTTCGTGTTGACGCCGGCGTTGGCGAAGAGCAAATCGATCCGTCCCCACTCGTGGATGACGTTCGCGACGAACCGCTCCACCGCATCAGCGTCCGCGACATCGGCGGCGTAGGCGATGGCGATGCCGCCCTTACCGTTAATCTCGTCCGCCATCTGGTTGATGATGTCCGCCGAGCGCGCGACGATGGCGACCTTCGCGCCCTCATCGGCGAGCGCGTACGCCGTCGCCTTGCCAATGCCGCTCGACGCGCCGGTGACAATCGCGACCCGCCCGGTTAGTTTCCCCTCTGCCACGCGAACCTCCTATTCGTCCACCGGCGTGAAGGGGCCGGTCACCTGCACAAGTTCGATGGAATTGCCGAATGGGTCCTCGACGAAGAAGCGGGGCCGGTTGTCGATCACGCTCGTCTCCTTGATCGGCACACGTTGCGCGTTCAAGTGCTCCCGCATCCCCTCAATGTCGTCCACCTCGATGCAGAGGTGGTCGGCGGCGCGCGGCGGGCCGAGCGTCGCCGGGTCGGTGCGCAGGAGGTGAATCTCGTGCTCGTCCTCGCCGATGTCGAACCAGATCAAATCGCGGTCCTTCAGGCCCATCGGACGCGGCTTTTCTTTGAGGCCCAGCGCCTCGCCGTAGAACCGGCGCGCCTCATCCTCCCGCCCTGCCTCGATGCCGATACTGACGTGCTGCAATCGCTTGATACGCATGACTGCTCCCCGTTCGCGACGGATATTCCGTTGGGTCAGTCTCGCACATTTGCCCACTCCCTGCCCCCCTCCCGGCGCGGGGGAACTCCGTGCGAGTATCGTAGCCATCCCCAAACACTCCGGTGCATTGGGGTTTGCTCCCCTTCCCCAGTGGGGGGTTAGGGCGCCCGCCCCACCAACGTCCGAAATGGCGCGGAGAGTAGTACGGGGTCTTCGAGCAGGTACGGCGTCTTGATGCTGCGCTGGTCGATCATCATGCGGACGAGCGTCGGACCGTCCGCCTGCTTCGCGTCGGCGAGGGCGGCGCGAAAGCCGGATTCGTCATCGGCGGTGATGCCCCGGATGCCACAGCCTTCCGCAACGGCGGCGAAATCGGTGCTGACGGCAGCGGTCGGTTGGCCGCCCGTGCTCGCGTAGGTGCCATTGTCGAGGACGAGGATGACGAGATTCTTCGGCTTCAGGAGACCGACCGTCGGCAGCGCCGAGAGGCCCATCAGCAATCCGCCGTCACCCTCGATGACGACGACCTTCTCCGGGTTGTCCTGCCTGCCGAGGGCGATGCCGAGGCCGATAGCGACGGGTAGCCCCATACTATCCAGCACATAGAAGTCGTTGTCGCGCCTGCCGACGGTACCGATCAACTCGCGCACCGTCGCGCCAAGCGTGACGACGGCCGGTTCGGTCGGGAAGATTTCGGTGATGATCTGCAGCGTCTCGGCGCGGGAGAGGGTCGCCATCGGTCAGCCTCCCATCAGGTTGACGAGCATCGCGACGGGGCGATACGTCGTCTGCGCGAACTCGTACCCCTTGACGACGGTGGGCGTCCAGTGGTCGAGCGGCACCGTTGCGTCGAGGTGGAAGGTGCGGATATTGGCGGCGGCGAGGATGTCCGGCACGCGCTCGGAGATGAGATGGATCATCGAATTGTACTCGTTGATGCCGCCGCGCCGCGCGATCAGCATGAAGCAGGGGAGGTGGTAGGCTTGCGGGAAGGTCGTCACGGCGGTGAGGAAGTTGCCGACGCCGTTATCCTGCATAATCAGGACGGCGGGCGTCTCCGTCAGCGCGAGGCCGCCCATGATGCCGATTGCCTCCTCCTCCCGCGTGACGGGGAAGGAGCGGATCTCCGGTTGCGCCACCACCCAGTTGAGGATGCGCTTCAGCGTGCTCGATGGCATCATCGGCACCACGGCGGGCTTGATCGCCGCCAGCCCCGCAATCACTGCATCCGAGCGTTCATCGTCCGTACTCATGCCTGCTCCTTCTCGATAGTCAACAAGAATGCGGGGATTATCCGCCGGAATGCACGGTTCCCGCCATCATGCATACGCATCTGATACGCGCATTAGTGACCTCGACGGCTATTGTGCAGAGAAAATTGCTCCCGTCTACTGACTCACAGGGCTATAATGAGCATGTCGTGCACGTACAATGGTGTCAAAGAGGCGGATCAATGCAACGGGTTTCAGGATTTCATCCGGGCACGATTGTCGTGGTGATGGCAAGTATCACGGTGCTTGGAGGCTGTGTTGGTCAGGCTTCTGTGCCAGCGACGCCTCTATCTACCTTTGTTCCCCCGTCTGTGGCGCCCACTCATCCGGTAGCCACGCCTTTTGGGGTCGTGCCACGATTTGAACCAACGCCATGCCCCTTTGACGCGGAGCAGACGCCCGGCTATGCCGTCGATTGTGGCGACGTAGTCGTACCGGAATTTCACAGCGATCCAGCCGGGCCAATCGTCCGCCTCGCGGTCGCACGATTCAGAAGTCAAGCAAGCAAGCCCGTCCCTGATCCGGTGGTCTATCTAGCGGGCGGTCCCGGTGGTCCCGGTCTCATCTCGGGATTCACAGCACAACTCGCCTATAACTTTACGCCCACTCAGGACTTTATCGCCTTCGACCAACGAGGTGTGGGGCATTCCGAGCCCTCCCTTACCTGCCCGGAACTGACGCAGCAGACGCGGCAGGAACTCACACAAAACGAGAGTGCAACCGACGAACTCGCTCACGAAGTCGCCGCACGATTCCGCTGCCGTGACAGGCTACAGAGCCAGGGGATCCATCTGACGGCGTACAACACTACGGAGAGCGCCGCTGATGTCAACGACATCCGCATGGCGCTCGGCTACGACAGGGTGATTCTGCTTGGCGCTTCCTATGGTACGCGGCTCGCACTCACGGTGATGCGCGATTCCCCAGAGATCGTCCGAAGCGTCGTGCTCGATTCCGTCGAGCCACCCCAGGCGAATGAAGTCGAAGACCTCTTTAGCAATGCGGATCGCGCACTCAATCTGGCATTTCAGGGCTGTGTGGCGAGTACGGCATGTCAGATTGATGTGCCGACGCTCCAGGCCGATTTCAATGAAGCAGTCAAAAATCTGAACGCTCATCCCATGACGTTGCCAGCGGTCGTGTTAACGGGTGATCGGTTCTCATCTCAAGTTGTGTACCTATTGAGTGACCGCATGCGTCTCGGCTCGCTTCCCGCGCTGATCGAGGCGGCGAAGCGCGGTGATGAAACCTACGTTCGCAAGGCGTTGTCCTATTACGGCAATATCGGCACCATCGGTAATAGCACCGGCATGAGCACATCAGTCGTCTGCAACGACGTACTCCCATTCAATAGTCGGGATCGCACCATCGGGGCGGCGCACAGCGTGCCTCCCGGCGTGAGCGCGAGTGTCCTGCCCCTTGCGCTCTCATACTTCGCCATGTGCGCCGGGTGGCCCGCCAATCCGCCAGACTCGCGTAATTATCAAGCGGTGCAAAGCGATCTGCCGACACTCATACTTGAGAGCGCGAACGACCCGGCTACTCCACCCGCGAACGGCCAACTCGCCGCGCGGACATTACCCAAGAGCTTCTATGTGGAAACACCAGGTGTTGGGCATACAGTGATCGGCACAGCGTGCGGGATGCAATTGATTACGGATTTCGTCGGCGATCCCACGAAGAAGCCGGATGCATCTTGTACGGCTAGAATGAGCATCACATTCGTCCCAACCTCATGAGAGGAGAAAAGGCGATTGGACGCACCTGCCACTCAGACGTAGACTGGCGGCGGCTCATACGAGGCGAGAGGGATGCAGCGGAAGGGAGCAGTACGACATGCGGATCGTGGTATACGACGCGGGAAAGATCGGCCTCTGGGTCAATGACCAGATCATCAATATCGACGAGCAGATCCCCGATGGGCAGGACGACACGACGCAGGGGCGGCTGGCGCGCCTCCTGGAGCAGATGGACAGCCTCAAACCCGCCTTGCAACAGGCGATGCACAAGGGTCCGTTCATCCCGCAGGGCGAGGTAACGCTCGAAGCGCCGGTGCCGAAGCCGAGCAAGATCGTCTGCGCCTTCGCGAACTATACCGAGAACGGCGCGCGCGCCGAGGTGCCGCTGGATATGTTCATCAAGGCCCCGACGAGTATCCTCGGGCCGGGTGGGACGATTGTGTTGCCGCCGTTCGAGGCACGCATCTTCCACCACGAGGCGGAACTCGCCTTCGTGATCGGCAAGGGCGGGTCGCACATTGCCGAGGCGGACGCGATGAGCCACGTCGCGGCGTACACCTGCTTTATGGACATCTCCGCGCGCGACACGACGCGACTGGGCAAGTCGTTCGACACCTTCGGCCCAATCGGCCCCGCGCTGACGACGGCGGACGAGATTCCCGACCCGCACAATCTCAACGTGCGGCTCTACGTAAACGACGACCTGCGGCAGGATTACAACACGAGCGACATGGCGAACAAGATCCCCGCCCTGATCGCCTTCGCCTCGAGCATCATGACGCTCGAACCGGGCGACCTCTTCGCAACGGGCACCAACCACCAGGGCCTCAGCCCGGTACAGGATGGCGACCATCTCCGCCTCGAAATCGAGCGCCTCGGCACGGTGGAATTCGATGTGCGCGACGATATGAAGCGCGAGTGGCCCCGCGAGATCGACGAGGAGATGGCCCGCCGCGTCCGGGGAATGTAAACGAAGGACTGAGGGCTGAGGACTGAGTGGGGAGCGGGCTACCTCAGTCCTCAGTCCTACCCCTTGACCGCTCCCGCCGCGAGGCCCGCGACGATGAAGCGTTGCGCCCCGAAATAGAGGAGCAGGAGCGGGATGCTCATCATGAAGCCACCCGCCATAATCATGCCCCAGAGGAAAACGTCGCCGAAGATGAGCTTAGTCAGCCCCGGAGCAAGGGTGAACTTGTTGCTGTCACTCAGCAGCGTAAACGCATAGAGGTACTCGTTCCAGGCCAGCGTGAACGAGTAGATACACGCCACGGCGATCCCCGGCGTCGCGAGGGGCATAATGATCTTCGTCATGCTCTCCCATCGCGTCGCGCCATCGACGAGGGCGGCGTCTTCCAGCTCGCGCGGGATGCTGAGGAAGTACGCCTTGAGCAGGTAGACGCTGAACGGGATCGAGAAGGTGAGGTAGACCGCGATCAGCGCGGGCAGTTGATCGAGCAGATGGAGGTCCTTGCAGACGATGAAGATCGGGATGAAGAGCAGGGTGGAAGGGAAGAGATAGACGAGGAAGACGGCGTTCGCGAAGACTTGCCGCCCCGGATAGCGCAGCCGCGAGAGGCTGTAGGCGGCGAAGGTGGCGAAGGAGACGGAGAGGATGGTGCTGCATACGGAGACGATGACCGTGTTGCGCATCCACGTCATGTACGGGTACTGGTGGACGAGATCGCGGAACGCCTTGAGGGTCAGGTGCGACGTGAAGAGCGTTGGCGTCCGCGCGGTGGTGAGCGTCGGCGGGTGAAACGCCGTAATGGTCATGAAATAGACCGGGAAGAGCGCGATCAAGAGCACGACCGCAAGCAGCAGCCACCCAAATGTGCGGAAGGCGATGCGCTGCGTCCGGTACGCAAGGATGCGCTTCTGCACGGTGGGCTGTGCCACCGTACGGCCGGTAATTGTTTTGACCGTCATGCGATTTCCTCCCGGCGGTTCATGAATCGGTTGAGCAGAAGGATGAACACGACCAGGATCGGCAGCATCAGCACCGAGACCGCGACGCCCTTGCCCAATTCAAGACCGGGAATGGCGATGCGATAGGTCAGGGTAGAGAGGACATCCGTCGCGCCGCCGGGACCGCCGCGCGTGAGGATCCAGATGATCGAGAAGTCGTTGAAGGTGAGGATCGTCGAGAAGAGCGTCACGACCGCGATCACCGGCGTGATACCGGGCAGGGTGACCTTGACGAAGCGCGACCAGACGCCCGCACCATCGACTTTGGCTGCGTCGTACAATTCCTGCGGCACAGCCTGGAGCCCGGCGAGAATCGTGATGACGAAAAACGGGAAGCCGCGCCAGACATTGACCGCGATCACCGAGCCCATCGCCTTGCTCGGATCCGCCAGCCAGAGCGTCGGGGTTTCTCGGATGGTGCTCTTCTGCAACAGGTAATTGAAGACGCCGCCGACATCGTTGTACATCCACTTCCAGACGAGCACGGAGACGAGCGTCGGCATCGCATACGGCAGCAGAACGATCGAGCGCCAGAGGCCACGAAGGGGGATCGCTTCATTGAGGATGAGCGCCACGATCAGGCCGAGCAGCAGTTTGCAGATGATGGACCCGCCGGTGAACTCGATCGTGTTCTTTACTGACTGCCAAAAGGCACGATCGTGGAGGACGGTCGTGTAGTTCTTCAGGCCGATCCACGGCGCGTCCTGCGCGCCGAGGAGTTTCTTGTGAAACGAGAGCCAGAGCGCCCGGAGGAAAGGGAGCCCGATCAGCACAACGATGAGGAGGGCTGTCGGCAGGAGCAGCGCATACCCGAATCGCGTGTCGCGATTGACGCGCGCGCGCGGTGACTGCTGCGGCTCAGGTACCGCCTCCCGCAGCGCGACCGATCGTATGGCCATGGTCCCTCCTGACGAGTAGTCAGTAGTCAGTAGAAGGCTCCGGCTCCCTGCTGACTACTGACTACTCGCTACTCGCTACTTCTTGAACTTCGCCTTCGCCTTATCGGCGGCGTCCGCGAGAATCTTGATCGCCTCCGCCGGGGATTTGCCGTTGACGACGACCGCTTGCATCATATCCTTCGGCGTGATTACCGCAATGTCGTCGAAGATCGGGGTGAGACCCGTGTCTGACGTGGCGGCGAGCGCGTAGGGCACGATATTTTCGGTGATCTGCTTGTTCCACGGATCCTGCGTGAAGAAAGGGATACTGACGTAGTTCTTCATGATCGGGAACCAGTACGATCCCGCCTTCTCCAGTTGCGTCGGATACCGCTCGGGCGACATGATCATCTTCGCGACCGGCATGGACTCGGCAATCACCTGGCTCTTCTTGTTGATGACGAGCACCGCGCTCCCCGATGTCTGGACGAATTTGCCGGGGTTGACCTGCGACGGCCACGATTGCAGGTAGGTATTGTTC
>JBPCMC010000177.1:0-3306 GCA_051002645.1 Thermomicrobiales bacterium | reverse complement strand
GCCGTCGAGATTGAGCATGTAACGCACGCGGCCCAGTTCGTCCGTGTGCTGGTCGCGGTGCGCCCATGCGCCGTAGAGACCAACTTCCTCGGCGGCGAAGGCGACGAAGCGGATGCTGCGCACGAGCCGGTCCCGCACATTCGCCAGCGCGCGGCCCGCCTCGACGAGCGTGCAGGCACCCGCGCCGTCATCGCCCGCGCCGTCTGCGATGTCGTGTGCGTCGTAGTGCGCGCCGGTGATGATGAACTCGTCGGTCGAGCCGTCACCCGGCAGTTCGCCGACGACGTTGTAGGTCGTCACGCGCTGGCTCGTGCCGGTATCGTTGATCTGCAAGGTCGGGTGATCGCCGTGCTTCGCGAGGCGGAGGATGGCGTTGCCCGTCTCCCACGAGACGCCGATGCCGGGGATCGGCGCGTTCGGGAAGAGGCTGCCGGTGATGCGCAGTTGGCCAGGGTTCTGGTTGATGAAGATGAAGCCGACCGCACCGGCGGCAATCGCCCAGCGGTACTTGTCGGTGCGGTGGCTGACCTTCTTCGCCGTCAGCCAGTTGCCGGTCTCGGCGGCACAAACGGCGATCTTCCCCTTCACCGCGTCCCCGAGGCGCGCGAAGTCCTCCTGCTCAGCGCCGCCGCAGTCGATCATCTCGGCGGTGAGGTCGCACGCCGGGCTGTAGGGGAGCGCCAGGGTAGAAAAATCCCGTTGCATAGGCTGCGTCATGCGCAGCGTCGTCGCGCCGCGCGTCCACGCGGTGATCTCCAGCGGTTCGAGATGGACATTCTCCAGGCCATTGGCACGCATCGTCTCCGCGATGGTGTCCGCCGCCTTCCGCTCGCTGGCGCTCCCCGCGAACCGATTGCCGCAGACATCGCACAACTGCAAGAGCAACTGATACGATGCGTCGCTCGTGAATATATCGCCGATAATCTCCCGGTCCGTCTGCACGCGCCGGTCGCTCGTCACCGTTGCCACCATTACCCCTCCTCACTGCTACCGAACGGTTCGTGCGGCGATTGTAGCATTGGGAAGTGGGCAGTGGACAGTGAGCAGTGAGCAGTGATAATGCAGATCAGCAACGCGCGTAGCGCTTTCGCTTCATGCTGCCCACTGTCCACTGCTCACTGCTTACTACCCCTAGTACGTACGCGCACTCCTGCGGCAGAAATACGCAAAGTATGGTAGAATATGTGTGCGGGAAACCGCCGATAGAGGGAACAGGAGCGGCGACGATGCGGGTGGGACAGCGGGCGTTCGAGCGCCTCGTGGCGGACGCGCTGGACGGGTTGCCGGAGGCGATCCTCCAGATGCTGGACAACATCGCGGTCGTTGTCGCGGACGAGCCGACCGCGCAGCAGATCGCGCATGTGGGATTGGCGGCGGACGAGGTACTGCTCGGGCTGTACGAGGGGATTCCCCGGACGGAACGGGGCGCCGGATATGGCGTCGTCCTGCCGGACAAGGTGACGATCTTCCAGCGCGCCCTCGAGGAGCAGTGCGATACGGAGGACGAGTTGACAGACGCCGTGCGCCATACTGTTGTGCATGAACTGGCGCACCACCTCGGTATCTCGGACGCGCGGCTGATCGGCCTCGGTTTCGAGGACGATCCGTACGACATGGATGAGGATGAGCGATGAACCGTGGGCCGTGGCGACCGTGGGGCGAGCCGAAAGCGAAGCCTGAAGACGCCCGCCGTGGCGGTGCGACCGCCGAGGAGCGCGCGCCCGGCATCTTCGAGACGATCCAGTCGGGGTACAACACGCTGAATGCGCGGCCCTATTTGATCGCCGTGCCGCTCGCGCTCGATCTCGTTCTCTGGCTCGGGCCGCGCGTCATCTCGCCGGCGCTCTTCGCCTGGCTCGCCCGCTGGCCGTCCCAACGCGCCGACGGCGCTGACCTCGCCGCCGCGCTCTATAAGCAGGGCGGGAGTGCGGAGGTAACCTCCGGGATCGCGCAGGCATGGAACGGATATGGCGTCTCGAACCTGATCGGCACGCTCGGTCGGGGCCATGTCGCCAATCTGGTCGACCGGCCGACGGCAGCGGTCGGGCCGTGGTACGTGGCGCTGCTCTTCCTGCTCGCGCTGCTGCTGATCGGGCTCTGGCTGAAGTCGCTCTTCGTCGCGCCGATTGCCCAGATGGTGCGGCACGAGCCGTTCGTGCTGCGGACGGCGCTGCGGACGAGCGTGGCGACGGCGGCGCAGATCGCGCTGCTCTTCCTGACCGCGCTCGGCATGTTGCTGCTGACGCTCGTCCCGGTGGCGCTCGTGGCGGTCGCCTTCGTGCTCGCGGGCATCGACGGTTCGGCCCTGCTCGTCCTTGCGGTGCTCGTGCCGGTCTTCGCGGCGCTCTTCTATGGCGCGTTCGCGATGGACGCGATCTTCCTCGAGCGCGTCGGGCCGATGCGGGCAATCTATCTCTCGTACCGCGTCGTGCGCCGCAATGTCTGGCCGACGTTGGGGTTCATCGCGCTGACGATCGGCATCTCGCGCGGCGTGCCGCTGGCGCTGACGCGCGTGGTGCAGCACCCGGTCGGCCTGCTCTTAGCGATGATCGCGCACGCCTATGTCGCGGCGGGGCTGGCGACGGGCAGTTTATTGTTTTATCGGGAACGCCGGGCGCGCGTCAGCGATGTCCGGCCGGAACGGATCGTGGAAGAGGCGGCGTCGGGGCGGCACGCGTCGTGAGTGCAGTGTGAGGAGTAACGACAGCATGGCAGACGAGATCAAACGGAACGGCACGAACGGGGCGAATGGCGCGAATGGCGCGAACGGCGCCGACGGCGCGGACGGCAACAGCGCGAGCAAGTTGCGCGTCCCGCGCGAGAAGATCACCAACAAATACGGCTCCGAGCAGATTCAGGTGCTCGAAGGGCTCGAAGCGGTGCGCCGCCGACCGGGCATGTACATCGGCGACACTGACACGAAGGGCCTCCACCATCTCGCCTTCGAGATCGTGGACAACAGCGTGGACGAGGCGCTCGCCGGTCACGCCTCGACGATCACCGTCACCATCGGCAAGGACGAGACGGTGACGGTGCGTGACGACGGGCGCGGCTTCCCGGTCGGGCGGCACCACCAGATGAAGGACAAGGACACGCTCGAAGTGATCCACACCGTCCTCCACGCCGGTGGCAAGTTCGGCGGCGGCGGTTACAAGGTCTCCGGCGGTCTGCACGGCGTCGGCGCATCCGCCGTCAACGCGCTCTCGAACTTCATGCGCGTCGAGTCGCACCAGAACGGCAAAATCTACTGGCAGGAGTACGAGCGCGGCAAGCCGCTCGACAAGGTGAAGTCGAAGGCGAACCCGG
>JBPCMC010000176.1:0-7603 GCA_051002645.1 Thermomicrobiales bacterium | reverse complement strand
AACTGAACGGGCGGGCGGACATTGCCGCGTGGCGCGTCCTCTTGAGGCAGCCAGTGAACCTCCTCCAACTCCCCGGCTGGCCCGGTGTGGCGAAACTGACGGTCGAGTACGTCCCCTACATCGCGGCACTCCGTGCGCTCGGCCGCCCCGTCGCGGAGTACCTCGCCGACATCTCCGATGCCTGGAAGCAGCATCGTGAAGCGCTCGGATACGGCGTGCAGACGCGGAAAATCCTCTGGGACGTAGCGAACGTCGCCGCCGTCATCAACCCCGCGTCGGTCACCGTCACACCGCTCCCGGCGCCGACCCTCGATGCCGCCGGCGCGCACGATTTCGACCGCCCCGGTCGCATCGTCGATGTCGTGACCGACCTCGATGCCGCATGGATTCTCAACGATCTGTGGGCGGCGCTGCTC
Organism: Thermomicrobiales bacterium; assembly: GCA_051002645.1. Taxonomy (GTDB): domain Bacteria; phylum Chloroflexota; class Chloroflexia; order Thermomicrobiales; family JALYUS01; genus JALYUS01. The sequence goes on along the minus strand of JBPCMC010000176.1, from coordinate 7,187 downwards.
CGGCTCCCGGCGGTCCGCTCGGCATCCCCGCAATGACGTACTGCGGCAACCGACCGCGCGGTCGGGCCGTTCGCATTGGTTCGTGGCGTCCTTCATGCGATCAACCAGGAGAGCGCACCGGCCAAAGGCCGCGTTGGCGACCCGCGCCGTAGGTGAGGAGCACATCATGAGCCAATCGACGATGCCCTACAACGATCACATGCAGTTGATGGAGCAGTGCATCACCAACTGCCAGGAGTGCCTGCTCGCCTGCGAGCGGTGCATCGATACTTGCCTGGGCATGAGCGAGCGCGTCGCGACGATGACCGACTGCATCCGTATGTGCCGCGATTGCGCGGATAGTTGCACGCAGAGCGTCCGCTTCATGGCGCGCGGCTCCCATTTCCACGGCAACACCTGCGCGGTCTGCGCCGAGGTCTGCGCCGCTTGCGCCGCCGAATGCGAGAAGCACCGCGATATTGCCGCCTGCCAGACCTGCGCTGCGGCCTGTCGCCGCTGTGAGGAGACCTGCCGCCAGATGGGGCAGATGGCGATTCATGCCTGATCGGTCGCGGTGACGGGGCCAAACGCGGAAGCCGACAGAATCGGGCTATGAGGGCTCGCGCGTAGACGCCAGCATCCGACCAAGCGCGTCGGTGAGGAGCGCCGCCTCCGCGTCGCTGAGGTGGCGGGCGAAATACGCCGTGATGCCCCGCGCGTAGATTGGCCATGCCGCCGCCATCGCCGCGATGCCATCCTCGGTCAGCACGGCGTACGCCCCGCGCCGGTCGGTTGTCGCCGCCTCGCGACGGAGCAGCCCCGCCGCTTCCAGCCGGTCGATCAGCCGCGTCAACCCGCTGCGGCTGAGGACAACCGCGTCCGCCAGCTCATGTAGACGCAATCGCCGCCCGGGCGCTTCGTAGAGTTCGATCAACACGTCATACCACGTCAGCGGGATCACCCGCGCGGCCGCCATGTCGCGCTCGATCCGCCCGATCAGGGCGGCGTGTGCGGTGATGAATGCGCGCCACGCGGCGAGGCGCGCTGCCTCCGGTTCATTCGCCATATGTTCAGTCTACCCGGAGATAGTTGACAACGCAACTACTCGGCGATACAATCCATGTAGTTGCATTTGCAACCAGTGTATACGCAACGATCTTGGAGGAATGGCAATGGTAGCAATCACACGGACGGTCGCGGGGCGCGCGTTCCCGCCGGCGGGCAGATGGCAATTCGATGTCGGTCACTCGCGTGTCGGCTTCGAGGGGCGGCACCTGATGGTGGCGAAGGTACGCGGCGTCTTCACGGAGTTCAGCGGCGCGATCCAGATCGCGGACGCCCCGGAGGAATCGTCGGCGGAATTGACCATCGCGGCGGCGAGCATCGAGAGCGGCTTCAAGGATCGCGACGATCACCTGCGCAGCGCGGATTTCCTCGACGTGGACAACTACCCGGCGATCACCTTCCGCAGCACCGCGCTCCGCCACCGCGCCGATGCGATATGGGAGGCGACGGGCGACTTGACCATTCGCGGCGTGACGCGCCCTGTGGCGCTCGATATCGAGTTTGGCGGCGCGGTGGCGGACCCGTGGGGCAACGAAAAGATCGGCCTCACCGTGACCACCCAGATCAATCGCGAGGAATGGGGCCTGACCTGGAACATGGCCCTCGACGGGGGCGGCATCGTCGCCGGCAAGTCCATCCGGCTCGAGATCGATGTTGAGGCAGTCCGCCAGTAAAGCGGTGAATACGAAACCACCAAGGCACCAAGAACACCAAGGACACCAAGAAGAGAGCGAGTGGTATGATCTCGTTCGCGTTCTTGGTGCCTTGGTGGTTACGCGTTGCGATCAGGTATTTTCCGGCTCGGTCGGGGCGATGATTTCCACGCGGTAGACCTCCGCGCGGTTGAGGCTGTTGTGCTCCACGCGCACGCGATCCCCGGCGGTCAGCGCGCGGTAGACGGCGTGGTCGAGATGGACGGTCAGCAGATCCGCCTCACCGATGTCGAGCACCGCCGTGCCGATGCGTCGCACGCCGCTGATCGTCCAGCGCGTATCGACCACCGTCCCCTCGATCCAGACCGGGCGCGAGAGGACGGCGAGCAGCCCGGCGCTCGTCAGCGTGAACCCGGCAATCACCCCGGCGCCGGCGAGAATGACGATGCCCGGCGTCGGATTGTGCAGCCGCGCCACAACGACAGCGATGCTCGCAAACAGGCTGACCAGTCCACCGATAAGCAGCGTGCGCCCGCCGGGGCCGGTGCGATTGTGCAGTGTCATTTCCCACCGATTCCATCGAGCAGCGTACCGTCATCCGACGCCGCAGTATCGCACAGGCGGCATCGGCGAGACGCCGCGCTATACTAGCGGCGGGCGATACGGGCGCAAGTGGAGGGGCGGTTCATGCTGCACACACGAATCTGCGACCTCTTCGGCATTCCGCATCCGATCCTCAACGCGCCGATGGCGGGGACGGCGGGGGCGGAACTGGCGGTGGCCGTCTCCGAGGCGGGCGGCCTCGGCATCATCGGCGGCTCGGGCGGCGACGCGGCGTGGCTGCGCGGGCAAATCCGCGCGGTGCGGGAGCGGACGGACAAGCCCTTCGGCGTCGGCTTCATCTCCTCCCGGTCAGGGCTGGAGGAACTGACCGCCGTCGCTATCGCGGAGCGTGTGCCGGTGATCACGCATTCCTTCGCGGACCCGACGCCCTTTGTCGCGGAGGTCCATGCCGCCGGGATTCTCATGGTCTGTCAGGTGCAGACGGTCGCGCAGGCGCGGGTCGCCGCTTTGGCGGGCGTGGACGCCATCGCCGCGCAGGGGACGGAGGCGGGCGGGCACACCGGCTACAGCGGCACGATGCCACTCGTCCCGGCGGTGGTCGATGTCGCGGGGGGCATCCCGGTGATCGCGGCGGGCGGTATCGCGGACGGGCGCGGTGTGGCGGCTGCCTTCATGCTCGGCGCGGAGGCCGTCTGGCTCGGCTCCCGCTTCGTCGCCAGCGTTGAAGCGACGGGTGGCGACTGGGTGAAGGAGCGCGTCGTCGCCGCAGGCACGGACGATACCGTCCACACGCGGGCGTACGATATCGTCACGCAGGCCGCATTCCCTGCCGGCATTGGCGACCGCGTCGTCCGCAACGACTACACCGATGCGTGGCACGGGCGCGATAGCGAACTCGCCGAACGACGCACTGAGTTACACGAGCAACTCGTCCAGGCGGCGAAGGCGGGCGACGGCCGCATCGCGCCGACCCGCGCGGGCAATGCCGTCGGCCTCATCCACGCTGTCGAACCGGCGGCTGACATCGTCCGGCAGATCATCGCCGACACGGAACGCATCCTCCGCGAGCGCCCCGGTCAGATTCTGCGCTGAACGACGGTCAAACCGGGGAGAACTGCAGAGACGCAAAGAACGAAGAGGACGCAGAGAAATACAAAGAGAGGATTGAGAAAGCATCCTCCACCCTCTTCCCTCTCTGCGATCTCTGCGTCTCTGCGGTTCTTCCCGGTTTCGCCTTCTCGGGTCGAGTTACGAGCGGATGTTGTCGACGATGCCGACGACGCCCGGCAGGGTGCCGATGCGTGTGAGGATCATCGCACGGGCGGAGGTATCTGCCGTGCCGCTCAGGGTGACGAGGCCACCGCGAACCCGCGCGCGCACATCGTCGCCTTCCGGCCCCAGGGCATCGCGCATTACGGCGGCGATCTCCGGGTCGCTCCGCCGCGCCGCGACGATGCCGACATCGGTGACAACCGGCGACCGCATCAGCAGCGTGCGGAGAATCTGGTACTGCCAGATGTTGCATACCGTACCGGTCAGGACCAATCCCTGCCCGTCCTCGACGAAGGCGAGGCGGGCGCCCGCGAGCCGGGGATCGTCCAACATCGTGGCAAGGGTCGGATCAATCTGTGTCGTGGTCATCGTCATGGTCGTTCACATCCTCTTTCTCATACATTCTCTTCCATCATCGTATCACAATATGTGCATAGCCGCAATCGCTGTTGCACACTCGCTTAACGGGGCTGCGTGCGTCCGTGTGATGATTCCCTATCATGCTCATAGCAATGGCCTTCCGTAACCCCTGTCGGCTCTATTGCGTTGGCTCTCGACAGTCGCAGGTTTGCATAATGTTGCGTCTACGCCTTGTACGGACTATGATGGCGCGAGCGAACGATGGGATGCGACGGGGAGTTGGGGTTATGCGCCGAGCGTGGCGAGCGAGTCTGTTGGGCGTCATGCTCCTGATGTGCGGCCTGATCGTGCCCCTCTGCACCGTCACGCACGCAGCGGCAGACGACCTCGAAACGCAGCGCAATGCCGCGCTCGCCCGGATCAACCAGTGGCGGGCCGCGATTGGCGTCGCGCCCATCGCACGTCACCCGGCGCTCGACCAATCGGCCCAGGCGCACGCCGTGTACTACAAGCAGAACAACGGCAGCGGCGGGGTTGGCATCCACGACGAGAAGCCGGGGCTGCCCGGCTTCACCGGCGCGGACTTCATGGATCGCGCGCAGGCGGCGGGCTACCCGAGCCGCAACGTCAATGAGAATATGGGTCTCAGCGGCGACCAACTCACCTCGCTGGATTGGTACATCAATTCGATCAACCACCGCCTGACGCTGCTCGACCCCCGCTACGTCCACATCGGTTTCGGCGTCGTCAATGACACCGTCAAGGTGGACGTGATCGACTTCGGCGCGCCGGACTGGAGCGCGACCGCCTCGCCCGTCTGGGAGCAGTGGCCGCCCGATGGCGGGACGGGCATCGGCACGTCATTCGGTGGCGAATCGCCCAATGCCTTCAAGAGCGCGGCGTACCCGATCGGCACGCCGATCACGCTCAAGTATCTCGGCGGCGGGAGCGTCGCCTTCTCCGCTACCACCATCACGGCGAACGGGCAGGCCGTCTCCTCGTTCGCGGCCGTCGGCAATGGCTGGCTCTCCCGCAATACGGACTTAATCGCCACCACCGCCCCGATGCAGCCGGGGACGAATTACACGGTGGCGGTCACCGGCACCGCGAGCGGCCAGCCGTTCGCCCGCACCTGGAGTTTCCGCACGAAGGGCGCGAACGATCCGGCCAGCGTCGCACCGAGCGCTACCACCAGCCCGGCGAGCGTACCCGCGCCGAAGCCTGCCGCAGTTGCGAGCACACCCACACCGACATCGACGCCTACCGCGACCGTAATGCCCACCGCGACGCCGACGGCAACCGCAGCCGCGACACCCCAGGTAGCCATCACGAAGAGCGCGCTGACGCTGCCCTCCTTCCCCGCCGCGCCCCCCCCACCGTCCGGCGGGTACCACCTGCCCAATGGCGTCAACGCGGCGACCGGCGTGATCGGCACGGCGTGGAGCGGGGGAGATGGGGCCGTCGCGGTGGGAAAGGTCGGGCGCTCGTGGCTCTATGGGCCGGATGTCGTCACGACGCGATCGGAGCCGTACGCGGAATCGCCCGGCGGGATGCGGACGGTCTTCTACTTCGATAAAGCGCGCATGGAGTTGAACAACCCGACGAGCGGCGTCTCAAACGGCCTGCTCGTCACGGAGATGGTCAGTGGCGGTGTCCAGGTCGGCAACAGCGCGTTCACCTCGTACCAACCCGCCGTCATCCCGGTCGCGGGGGACGCGACCAACAATGATACCTGCCCGACCTACGCAACTCTCTGGAGCGTCGCCTCATTCGGTGACCTGGCGCAGTCCCGGCGCGCGCCGAAGCGCCTCAATCAGCCGGTGAGCGCCACGCTCGACAGCACCGGGCATGTCGGCGACGACCCGGCCCACGCGGGGTACGCGACGGTCACGCAGTACGATTCCAACCTCGGCCACAACATCCCCGATCTCTTCTGGAACTGGATGCAGACGCTCCCGTCCGACTGGCAATCGCTCCTCGGCCTGCCGATCACCGAGCCGTACTGGACGCAGACGCGCGTCGGCGGTACGCTGCATTTCGTGCTGATGCAGGCGTTCGAGCGTCGTGTCCTCACCTACACGCCCGACAACACACCCGCCTGGCAGGTGGAGATGGGCAACGTCGGCTTGCACTTCCTCCTCTGGCACGACAGCCTCACCTAGCAAGGAAGCGAGGAGAGCAATGGCAGAGACAATTCCGCAGCGGGTGAATATTTCGTCCGGGACGCCGTGGGAGGAGCGCGTCGGCTTCTCGCGCGCGGTGCGGATCGGCAACCTCGTCTACACCTCCGGCACAACGGCGATGAAGGAGGGCGCGCTCGTCGGTATCGACGACCCGGTCGCGCAGACGGTGCAGATCCTCGCCAATATCAAGTGGGCGCTCGAAGAAGCGGGCGCGTCGCTCGATGATGTCGTGCGTTACCGCGTCTATCTCGTCGATATCCACGATTGGACGGACGTCGCGCGGGCGTGCAAAGAAGTCTTCGGCACGATCCGTCCCTGCAACACACTGCTCGCCGTCTCCGCGCTGATCGATCCGGCGATGCGTGTCGAAATTGAAGTCGATGCGGTGGTCTCCCCGGCATGAGCGATCCCCCGACCCGGACGGACTTGCTGCCCCGCCGCCTGCGCGACACGAATGCGCTGGAGAACCGCCTCCGGCGCGTCCGCTGGCTCTTCTTCGATGTCGGCTCCGTGCTGATGGACGAGACGCTCGGCGACGAGCAGACGCGCAAGCAACTCGTCCGGCTGCTCGCCCTGCGTGGCCATCGCGTGCCGCTCGCCGCTGTCCGCAGCGCGTGGGATGCGGCGATTTCGTCGTATGACCGCCACGTCATGCGCGGCGCGCTGCATCGCCTCGTGGACGAGCAGACGGCGGCGGCGGTCTACGAGGAGTTGCGCAAACTCTCCCGCCCGACGCCGCCGTACACCGAGGCGAAGCCGACGATGCAGACGTTCGCCAAACGATTCGGCACCGGGGTGATTGCCAACCAGCCCGCGACGATCCGTGAGTGGGCGGAGATCGCCGGGTTCGGCGAGGCGGTGCATCTCTGGTGCCTCTCCGGTGAACTCGGCTACGGCAAGCCGGACCCGCGCATCTTCCAGCACGCGCTCGAGCGCGCCGCCTGCGACCCGAAGGAGGCGGCGATGATCGGCGACCGTCTCGACTACGACATCGCCCCCGCGCGCAAGGTGGGGATGCTCGCCATCCGCCTCCGGCGCGGCCCGCACGCTATCCAGGAGCCGCGCAGCCGAGAGGAGGTGCCGGATCTCACCGTCGCCACCCTCACCGCCC
>JBPCMC010000175.1:0-2778 GCA_051002645.1 Thermomicrobiales bacterium | reverse complement strand
AAGTGGTGGAGATGGGGGGAGTCGAACCCCCGTCCAAAATGTTCAATCGGATGGCACTCCAGGCGTAGTCGGCGATTTGATTTCGCCCCCGGCACCCCCACCGACGGGGTTACCGAACGCTAGCCTGCTAATCTTACGCGAACCCTAGCTGGCGATCCGGATCGCGGCATCCCGGCATTATGTCGCCCGACACCTCTCCCACCGGGCCGAGGAGAGGGCGGCCGTCGTCGCTACTTAGGCGGCGATTGCGAATTCAGGTGTGCCAATTACTGGCGTGACCTTGTTTAACGAGGCCTGGTCAACCTCGGCCTGCGACATCTCGACCTAGCACCCTGTCGAAACCACGCATCCCCACATTGTTAAGGTATCCAACGCCACGATGTGTGCGGCGTTTCAACGACCGTAGCATACCAGAAAATGGCCCGCGCTGCAACGCATCAACGCACCTTCGAGCCTTAGCCGCGCTCGTACTCCCGGTGCCGCTGCTCGATGTCGCGGCGGGCATCGCGCTCCGCCATCGTGGCGCGCTTGTCGTAGAGTTTCTTACCGCGACCGACGGCGATCTCCACCTTCGCCCGCCGCCCCTTGAGATAGAGCCGCAACGGGACGATCGTTAGCCCTTTCGTCTGTGTCTGCACGCGCAGGGTGACGATCTCGTCGTTGTGCAGGAGGAGTTTGCGCGAGCGGTCCGGCTCCTGCGGGGTATAGCCAGCGCGCTCGTACGGCGAGATATGCGCGCCGACCAGCCATGCCTCGCCCTGCTCGATGCGCACGTATGCCTCGCGCAGGTTCACTCGCCCGGCGCGGACGGATTTGATCTCCGACCCGGTCAGCACGATCCCCGCCGCGAAACGCTCCAGCAACTCGTACTCGTACCGCGCCTGCCGGTTCGAGGAGATCGTCTTCTCTTCAAGTGGTTTCGCGGTCGTGAGCGCGAGCCGCGCCGCCTGCTTCGCCATAATCCGCCGATTATACGCCCCGCGCACCCTCCGGTCAAACGGGATCGAAACCGGGGAGAACCGCAGAGATCACAGAGAGGGAAAGAGACGGTGAGAAGCGTACATAAACCCGCCTGATAAGACGTCCGCCATGCCTGCCTTGCTTTTCAATGTCTCTCAGCGTTCCTCTGTGATCTCTGTGTCTCTGTGGTTATTCTTTCCCCGGCTCCGTCGCGTGTGGCAGGAAGCGTGCGATACACTACGAGCAATGTGCGACGCAACGAATGAGAAGGGATAGATGAGCATGGCGATGAATCCGGCGTTGTTCAAGGCATATGACGTGCGCGGCCTCGTGCCCGAGGAATGGGGACCGGCAGAGGCGGAGCAGATCGGCCGGGCGATCCCGCCCGGCCTCGGCGTCGGGCAGGTCTGTGTCGGGCGCGATATGCGCGTCTCGTCGCCGGAGATTGCCGCCGCCCTCGTCCGGGGCATCACCGCCGCCGGTGCGGATGTCGTAGACATCGGCGCGGTCTCGTCGGACGCGCTCTATTTCGCCGTCGGTAAGTACGGCTACGAGAGCGGCGTGATGGTCACCGCCTCGCACAACCCCGCCGGGTACAATGGCGTGAAGATGTGCCGCGCCAACGCCATCCCCGTCTCGGACGAGTCGGGCCTGCTCGCCATTCGCGACATGGTCGTCTCCGGTGCCTTCCCGCCCGCCGCGCGCACTGGCACCGTCACCGAGCGCAAGGTGCTGGACGACTTCGCCGCGCACGCCCTCTCCTTCATCGACACCGCGAGCATCCGGCCCCTCAAACTGGTCGTGGACGCGGGTAACGGCATGGCGGGCAAGGTGCTGCCGCGCGTCTTCGCTAAACTGCCGCAGGTGACACTCGTGCCGATGTACTTCGAACTGGACGGCACCTTCCCCAACCACGACGCCAACCCGCTGGAGCAGGAGAATATCGCCGAACTGAAAAAGCGCGTCGTCGCGGAGAAGGCGGACCTCGGCGCGGCCTTCGATGGCGACGCGGACCGCATGTTCCTCGTCACCGAGAAGGGCGAATTCGTCGGCGGGGATATGACGACGGCGCTCGTCGCCACCGCGCTGCTGCGGCGCAATCCCGGCGCGGCAATCGTCTACAACCTGATCTGCTCGCGCGGCGTGCCGGAGGCGGTCGAGCACGCGGGCGGCCGGCCAATCCGCGCCCGCGTCGGCCACTCCTTCATCAAGCAGGTGATGCGCGAGCAGGACGCCATCTTCGGCGGCGAGCACTCCGGCCACTTCTACTTCCGCGACAACTGGTACGCGGACAGCGGTTTGATCGCCCTCCTGTCGGCGCTCGACGCGCTCTCGGTGGAGAACGTCCCGCTTTCGGCTGCCCTCGCCCCCCTCGACCGCCGTGTCCGCTCCGGCGAGATCAACTCCGAGGTACGGGATGTCCACGCCACGGAGCAGAAGGTCGAGGCGCATTATCGCGATCAGCCGGACGCGCACCTCGATCATCTCGACGGCCTGACCGTCAACTTCCCCGATTGGTGGTTCAACCTGCGTCCCTCGAACACCCAGCCGCTCCTGCGTCTGAATATCGAGGCGGATACGCCCGATCTCCTCGAAACAAAGACCCACGAGGTACTCAAACTCGTCCGCTCCGACGAGCCGATGTACGAATAGGGAGCAACGAGCAATGAGCAATGAGGGTAGGGGCGCACCGGGAGCCCTCGTATATTGGTGGTGACGGTTCACGGAGGATGGAGAGGGCGCGGGTGCCCATGCAGCAGCGACTGCGTCCCAGAGAGTGCCCCCCATCCTCCGGGACGCGGCAAGTCTGGACCGTAT
>JBPCMC010000174.1:0-15053 GCA_051002645.1 Thermomicrobiales bacterium | reverse complement strand
CTTCTCACGATGATCGTTTCTCGCATGGTATCATGGATAGATCGTCGTCCATGCGATACGATGGGCCGGGAAGGAACGATGATGGCTTTGCTCATTGTGGAATATGTTCAAGCAGCGCTACGACATGCCAAATTCGAAACGATCCCCGAAGAGGGGACCGTTTTTGCCACGATTCCCGGCTTTCCGGGTGTGTGGGCGAATGCGGAAACTATCGAAGCGTGTCGAGAGGAGTTGGCCGAAGTCCTCGAAGGATGGCTCCTTCTCGGCCTCGCAAACCATGATGAGTTGCCCGTCGTGGATGGCATTGACCTGAATGTCAGACGTGCGACCAACGCCGCCACTGCGGACGTGGCATAGTGCCACCCGTTGGTCCGATCAAACGGAATGCGCTGATCCGTGCGATGCGGGACCTCGGATTTACCGGGCCACATGAAGGCGGTAAACACGAATATATGGAGCGGCAGGACGGATTGCGTGTGCGCATCCCGAATCCTCATCGCGACGACATCGGAACGGGACTGCTGATGCTCGTTCTGCGTGAAGCGGAAATCTCGCGGGAAGCATGGGAACAACGGTAAGAGGATCGTCGTGTAGCGAAAGGAATGACCGATGTCTGCGACCGGCACGGGTAAAGGGACGCACCCCGCAGGACTGGAAGGGATCGTTGCCTGTGATTCCGCGATTTGCGCCGTCGATGGCCAGCAGGGTGTGCTCTCCTATTGCGGGTACGACATTCACGATCTCGCGGACCATTCAACCTTCGAGGAGACCATCGCGCTCCTCTGGAACGGCGACTTGCCCAGCCGCGCGCAACTCGATGAACTGACGCAGCAACTGGTCGAGGCCCGCCCGCTGCCCGGCCCGGTGATGGACCTCCTCCGCGCCTTCCCGAAGGACGCCCGGCCGATGCACGTCCTGCGCACGGCAGTCTCCGCCCTCGGCATGTACGATCCCGAGGCGGAAGAGAAGAGCATGGAGTCCAACCGGCGCAAGGCGGTGCGGCTGACCGCGCAGATCCCGACGATCGTCGCCGCCTACCACCGCATCCGCAACGGCAAGGAGCCGATCGCCCCGACTGCGGAGGATTCCACGGCGCGCAACTTCCTCGCTATGCTCCACGATGAAGCGCCGACCGAGACGGCGGAGAAGGCGCTCGACATCGCCTTCATCCTCCACGCCGACCACGAACTGAACGCCTCCACCTTCACCGCCCGCGTCGTCGCCGCCACCCTCGCGGATTTCTACGGCGCGACGACCTCGGCGGTCGCATCGCTCGCCGGGCCGCTGCACGGCGGCGCGAATGAGGAGGTCGTCAAAATCCTCGATCACGTCGGCAACCCGGATCGCGCGGTCTCATTTGTGCATGAGCAATTGGCGGCGCACCAGAAGATTTCCGGCTTCGGCCACCGCGTCTACAAGGCGGAAGACCCGCGCGCGACGCATCTGCGCGAGATGGCGCGGCAAATCTGCGAGGAGTCGGGCCACGAGACGATGTTCCTCACCCTGCGCGCAATGGAAGATACGATGCTGCGCGAGCGGAATATCCACTCCAACGTGGACTTCTACTCCGGCACCGTCTACCGCGCCCTCGGCATCCCGGACGACCTCTTCACGTCCGTCTTCGCCATCTCCCGGATGTCCGGCTGGGCGGCGCATATCCTGGAGCAATACGGCAACAACCGCATCATCCGCCCGCGCGCCGAGTACACCGGCGCGTACGACCGGCACTACACGCCGATTGGCGAGCGGTAGGGGAGGGGAAGCCTCAGCCCCCGACCCCCTCTCCATTGCGATGGAGAGGGGGAGCAAATGCGGGGAGTTTCGCAACAATCGGGCACGGTATTGCCATTGGGTTCCCCCTCCCGACACGGGAGAGGGTCAGGGGGTGGGCTAACTGATGCGTGCATCCCGTCGTCCGCTCTGGCGCGTCCTTGACTTTCTCCTCATGGTCGCGGTCATCGCGCTTGCGGCCTTCATTATCTTCGCCATCATCACCGCTGTGCAGGCGTGATGCTCAGATACTCCCCGCTACGGGTATCCGTTACCGCGACGGGCGTGCCGCCCTCCCGCGCGCTGGCGTACATCGCCTGGGTTAGTTGGGCGACGGAGAGGCCGCGCTCGGCATCCGACGCTCCGAGATCGTTGTTGCGGATCGCCACGACGAACTCGGCATTCGGGGTGGTGGAGACGGGACGCTCCGCCTCGGGCGGCACGAGGTTGGTGCGCGGCGTGCCGATCCAGCCGACGTAATTGTCCGCACCGATGTGGCGGATGTTGTCGCGATCCCAGATCTCAATCGTCCCCTTCGTGCCGACGATGGTGATGTTCCAGAGCGTCGGCCCGCGCCCGACGGCGGCGAGCGTGGCGACCCGACCGCCGTTGAAGCGGATCACCGCGCCATTGATGATGTCGACCTCCTGGCCGTCCCGGTCACTCATCGCCGCGACGGTCTCCGGTTGCATTCCCGTCAGGTAGAGCATAATGTCCACGAAATGGCTGCCGGTATCGACCAACATGCCGCCTTCTCCCATTGTCGCGGAGAGTCGCCAGCCGCCGAACGCGCCCCACTGCTGCGTGATCTGCCCGGAGTAGAAGAGGAGGTCGCCGAGGTTGCCGGAGGCGATCTGCTGCCGGGCGTAGCGATACGGCCAGAGGCGCGTATTCTGGTACGAGAGCATCAGGATGCGCTCCTGCGCCCTGGCGAGATCGATCAACTCGCGCGCCTGCGCCGGCACGGTGACAAACGGCTTCTCGCTCAGGACGTGCTTGCCCGCCTCCAATGCTTCCTTGATATGCTGGTAGTGCATGCCGTGCGGCGTCATGATAATCACGCCGTCGAGGTCGCTCTGCAGCATCTCGCGGTAGTCGTGATATGCCTCCGCGTCGCGCAACTCCGGGAACGCCTCGGTGAGCGCCGTGATGTTCGCCTCGTTCACGTCCGCCACTCCCGCGACCATCGCCCCCGGCACCCCCCGCAACGCCCGCATATGCTGGTGGCTGATCCGCCCGCAGCCAATCAAGCCCACCTTGACGGTGGGAGGACTAAGGACGAAGGACTGAGGACTAAGTGACTTCGGCTCACTCGTCATCTCTTACCTCGTACGCTGATACGTACCGTCATCCGCTCGCCTCGCATTTCCTCTTCTCCCCACTTAGTCCTCAGTCCTCAGTCCTTCGTCCTTCCCCACCACCCAATAGACGGCGTTGCGGATGATGCGCTGCACGTCGGGACGGTAAAAGGTCGGATTCTCTTCGTGGCCGGGGCGGAAGTAGAAGACGCGCCCTTTGCCGATCTGATAGGCGAGGCCGGAGCGGATCTGCTTGCCCTCTGGGAAGGTCGAGTGGAAGACGACCGTGTCCGGCGTGCCGATCTCGAAGGGCTCGTCGTACATCTCCTCGTCCTCGATCACCAGGTCCGAGACTCCTTTGGCGACGGGATGATCCGGCGCGACCACCTTCAGTTCCTCCGGCCCGGCATCGTGCTTCCAGCCGCCGATGAATCCCGGCGCGCCGATCAGTTGCGTAAAGGGCTTGGACATATGCGCCGAGTGGAGCGGCACGAAGCCCATCCCGCGCTCCCGCACATGCTTCATCACCCGCTCGACATTGACATCCTGCACGTTGCGATGCAGGAGATGCCCCCACCAGATCAGGACATCCGTGTTGGCGAGCGACTCCTCGCTCAACCCCTGCTCGGCATCGGTGAAGGTCGCGGTACGCACCGCCAGATTGAAGTCCGATTTGAGCGCGGTCGCCACGGCATCGTTGATATCATGAGGGTAAGCCGCCTTCGGCGCCGTCCCCTCCGACCAGATCAGAACCCGCAGTTTGTTGCTCGTTGCCATCTGCCTTCTTACCCCCATCTGCCCTAAGGGCGCCCGCCCTCCCGACGCGGGAGAGGGAACCGGGCACACGTTGTGCGCCCCTCCATCGCACCAGCCCCCCGGCCCTCTCCCTGTATCGGAGAAAGCGCGAGGGGTTCAGGTTTCCCGGTAATCATGCCACAGGATGCGCTATTGTGGGTAAACGACATGTGCATTGCCAGGCACGGAAATCAGCGGATGCAACACCGAGGAAGGCCATGTGTACGCGGGCATGCCACGGCGTCTAACGCTACGAGAGCCACTGCCAGGAGAGCAGTATCGGTATACCAGCGGTTTGGATCGCGCCGATATCTTGCGGCTGGGAGGCCAGCGTCAGCAAATAGAGGGTCCCGTTGTGCGCGACCAGAATTTGCGCGGTCGCCACCACAGTGCCTGCGCTGCTGGTGGCAGTATAATCCAATTCGGCGCCCTGCTCGCCTGCCACACTGGCTGCGCCGAGGCTCGTCTGCTGAAAGTCGCTAAAGTCCTTCTGCAGTCGTGCAATGACGAGTTGCGGAACGAGATCGATGGTTATGCCGTCCGGCAAGGGAGTGGCGGTGACGTTGAAGGCGCCGTCCGGATTGGTGGTGAGGTACTGGACGACGAGAGCGGGGTTTGATGCCGTAAGGTCTTGTTGCCAGCCGTCCGGAATCTGGAAGCTGAAGCGGTTCTGCGGGTCACTGAAGGTTTCCGCCGCACCAACCGGGAGCGCCGGGGGAATGGCGAGCATAAGGAGCGGGACGAGAACCTGAACGCAGCAGACGATGACCGTGATCGGTGTTGAGCCCGTCCTATCTCGTCTATCAATGGCCATCCGATAACCCCTTTCCCGTCGCGACGCACGGTGCATCGCCCCTCTTGCCCCAAACCGTAACTGTATGCACCGCCTGTGACGCCACGCATCGAGCACGCAGGCGGAGGGTGGCGTGTACCATACTACTCGGATAGCGAATGGCGCGGAGTCTCATGCTACATCCCCGATCGACGGCTGTGCAGCGCCTCGCACACGGCGTCGGCATGGCGGGTGGTGAACAGGACTTCCGCACCGTTCGTGAGCGTGAGCCGGACGGCGCGCTTCGCGCCGGATGTCGTGCGATGCATCGTCCCACGGTAGGTGTAGCTCATGTCCCAGACGCGGGCATCGGTTGGAGCGCAGGTGACGATCCGCCTGAGCGCGATGCGCTTGGTGAAGAGGATGCGGATCCGCGAGAGGGTCGTGAGGAGGCAGGCGCCGAGCACGGCTTCGAGGAGCGCGCCGACGACGACGGCGATCTTCCCGGCTGCGAGCATCGGCACGAGCGCGATCACCCCGAGGAGCACCACCGGGATGGCGAAGGGGAGCGCGAGCAGGGCCGTCAACCTGGTCGACATGCGCAGTTGTTCGGTATACATCTGCATCCTCTCATGTGCCTGCCTGCGGAGGCATCACCTCCGCGACCGGCGACCCCTCAACGCGCGTTCGGTGGCTTCGGGAGCGGCGGCAGGTCCTTCGCCAGCGCCTCAAGGCGCGTCGTGAGTGATTCCAGTAGGGGCCGGAGCGGATGGTCTTCCGGCATCCGAGAGAGCATTAACCGGAGCGATGCAACGGGGCTCACCTCCGGGTCACTGACGGTGTTCACTTGGTTGTAAGCCTCTTCGGGACGCCCGGGGAAGCGCTCGACCTGGCCGTTGCGCACGATTTCGGTGAGGAGTGTGGCACCGCCGGACATGAGCCGCGCCGTGGCCGCATCGGCGGCGGCCGGATCAGCGCCGAGTCCGATGACGTATTGACGCACTGCGTCGTCCGTGAGGGGCACCATACCATCACGCAGCAGGTCGCGGGCCAGCGTGCTGCCTTCGACGCTGCTGAGCATGCCTTCAGCGGTAAAGTTCCTGCCGCCGCCGATCTGGTCGGCGAACTGGGCGAATGTCGGGTCGATCAGGAATCTCGTGCCGTCCGCGAGCGTCACGATGACGAAACCGTGTTGGGGGCGACTATTGCCAATCTCGAATCCCAGGTGTTGGGCCTGGATGCGCTCGATTCGTATCTCGTGCGGCGAATTACCAAGGAGCGCGATGATCGCATCCGTGCTGATGTCGCGGCCACCGACGCACATGCCGCGCAGGTCCCCCGCCGTCAGCGTGCGGAAGAGTCCTGGGATTTTTTCGATCCTCAACTGGTAGGTTCGTTCTTCGGCGACAGCGCGCTCGGCCAGGGTTCGGATCGCCTCGCGCTGGTTTTGCGGTGTCGCATTCGGGTCCTGGAGGATCCGTTGGGCCAGTTCAACCTCCATATTGGAGCGCGCCATCTCCTCAGCCGACTCAGGCAACGGCCTAGTGCCTTCGCCCTCCACCAACCGGCGGATCTCCTCCTTGAGTTGGGCCAGCACTGAGGGATCCTCAGGGGGCCGGTTGACCTGAGTCGGCTCATCATCGCCGGGAGCCCGGAGTTCCGGTCGCCCCTCGCCTGCATTGGCTGACTCCGCGGGCTCGCCAGCCGGCGTTCGGCCCGGCGCCTCGCTCTCAGATTCTCCAGAACCTCCTCCTTCTTTACCGGGTGCATGGGCCGAGGGTGCCGAGCCGTTGCCACCCGCGCCGGATGGCGGCGTGCTTACATTGACACGCCAGCCCTGGAATTTGTTACTGTACCACTCCTCGTACGCCTCTCGAGACTCGAACCGTTCCGGCGGCATCCGCACGCCCGTCTCCGGATCGTGGTACTCGATCATATAGGGCTTATCCGCATTATTGGGGTCATACGTGTAATCGGTGTATTCAGCGATGTATTCATCCCCTCGTTTCACCCAGTAGCGGACGCGCGCGGTGCGGGTCACATTGCCGGCATTCCGAGATTCCATTTCAAGCTTCTCGAAGTCGCCGCCCGAACTCGTGGGGTATCGCGCCTCTTTGGGCGTCTCGTTCGTTTCTCGCGTGAGCGGGTGGTAGTGTTCCGGCGATCCCCATGCCTCCCCGTCGCCCATATGCGCTTCTTCCCGCGCCTGAGGATCGGTGAGTACCATCTTTTCGTCGCCCTGTACAACCCGCACGTCACCGCTGTCTGTCTCCTCGAGGCTGACCTCCCGATAGGGATCCACGGCCGTCGAGTGCTCAAAGAGCGCGCGTGTATCCGTGCGTGACTGGGCCCACATGACCGAACCTGCGGGAATCATTCCGCGATATCCCGCCTCCACCTCCCATGTCTCCGGTTTTCCGCCGAGGGCGTGCATCTGCGCCGTGACATCGAGCTCGTTGCCGGAGATTCCCCACCCGACGCGGACCTCGCCCGTCGCCACGTTGCGGTAGACCATGACGTCCCGCGCCGGGTCTTCGTTCAGCATTTGCTCGTACAGCGCGTGCCCCGCCGCGAGGCTTCCGACATCTGCGAGCGCCCGCTCCGGGCGATGCTCGTCAGGGTTCCAATCAACCTGCGTCTGCTCATCGTCCTTGACGGGGCCCCGTACCCGCTTTGCCTCCTCCTTGATACTGCGAGGGGCGACGCCCGTTTTGGCCGCGTCAGCCGCGTCACCCGGCTTCGCCAGTTCTTCCGGTTTCCCAGCCTTCATGGGGACGGTGGTCTCACCCGGCAGGGCTCGGCTCTGCCCCTCGCCCTGTCGGCCGCTGGGACCGCCACCCGCCGGGCTCGGCTCCGGCGTCGGTGCGGTCGGTTTGAGCGCGGCGGGCTCCAGCGTGGCGTGACCCGACTCCGGCGTAGCGTGCTCTTCAGGTGCCGTGACCGTTTGGGCGCCGGGTTTTGGTGTCAAGCCGGTGACGGAGCCGGTCGCCTCCGTGATGGCCCCGGCGGCCTTGCCCATCAGGTGCGTCTTGATGATATTCTGCAGCGAGAGATCGCCCGACATCCCCTGCGCCCATGCGCCTCCTTTGATACTCCCAGCGGTTTTGGCGAGGGCGATGATCTCCGTCGAGGCTTTTGGACCGAGGCGCTCGACCAAGCCCTTGGAAACCGGGCCGAGCATCTTCTCGACGGCCTCGCCGCCGATGCTGCCCCCGAGCCCGCCCAGAAGATCGGCTTTCAGCATGGCGACCGAATAGTCATCGCCATACACGGCAAAATTGGCACCGACCGTCGAGACGACGTTGACGCTGGTGCTCGCCGCAAATTTGGCGATGCGCGCCGTCATCACACCGGCCTCCACGGCGTCAGCGCCCAGTTCCACCGCCTCTAGCAGGGCGCCTGCGGCCGGGGTGAGCAGCGCGGAAATGGCCGCCTGGAGCACAAACGCCACTGCCATCTCGAACATCGCCCGCAACTCGGCGGTCGCCTTCTCGTAGGCAGTCCGATCGCCGCGGATCGTAGCGCGTGCCAGCTGCATCTTCTGGATTTTTTTGTGGGCTTCTCCGGAGTGCGTCACCTCCGGCCGCTTCAGGTAGGCCGCCTCGGGGTCCGATTCGGGGACCCAGCCGACCAAAACGCAATACTCACCGTAAAGTTTGCGGACCTCTTTGATGGTTTCGTCGAGCAGGTCACGCTCCTCGTTGCCGAACGTGTCGCGTATTGCCCCGGTCGCGCCGCGATTCGCGATCGTGTAGTCGTATTCTCGCTCGGCGCGCGCCGCGATATAGGCGACCTCCGCAGGGCCACCCTCCGCATCCGGGCGCTGCATGTAATCTTCGAGGTTGAGTCGGCTGGTCCCTGATGCCTTGCCCTGGTATTTCAGGTACTGACCCATAGCTTCGGGGTTGTCTTCGCCGGCCTGCGTCGGCGCGGCCCCGAAGAGATCGAAGTCGAGCGATCGCCCTCCCGAGCGCATCATATAGTCGAGTTTCAGTTGCTTGATCTCTGCGGCGCTCTTGTCGCGCAGCACGCGCTCGACGGCGGCGGTGTCCTTGCGGTCACCTTGTAAGGCGAGCACCAGTTCGGCCACATCCTCTAATTTACCGTGCCCCTGCATCAACGCGATGTTCACGGTGGTGTCGCCTTTATCGCCTGTGTCGTTGATGAGGTCGTCGAATCGCTTGCTGTCGTCATCGCTTCCGATGAGGTTGTTGTAGGCGCTCCGCAGCCTCCCGAAGTAGTCGTCGGCCAGACGCTTTGCCTCCGCCTCGACGCGGGGATCGCCCTTGGGCAACGACTGCTGCGCCCGCTCCTCGGCCTCGGTGCGCAGGCTGCGGAGCGCCGCTGTCAGTTGTTCGGCGGTGAGCTTGCCGTCCTGCGCCGACTTGTGGAGCTGCGCGGCCACCTTGTCGACCGGGTCGTCGCTGGCAACCGCCCGGATTACGGCGGCGTCGGCGCCGCCCACGGCAGTGGCCAACCCGCCCGCGTCACCGAGCACGGCCGCCACGCGCGCCTGCACTGCGGCGTGTGCGTCACCCTTCGCCCCGGCGCGCGCCTCAGCGCCAGCCTGCTCGGCCCGCTGCTCGATATCCTCGACGAGCTTCTTGCGCTCTTTTTCCAGGTCTTTGATCTCCCAGCCGACGCTCACCCCCGCATACGGATTTTCCTTCATGTCGTCGAGGAGTTTCGCGATTCGCTCGTCGATACCGCTGATCCGTGCCCGCAGAAGGCTGACTTTGAATGCGTCGGCGCCGACGCTATCCCCATCGAGCAGTTTCCAGGCGCGCTGACCTTCGAGGGGTCCCATCCGCACGCAGTTGGTGCGCAGGTCTCCACCAAGCCGCCCGTAGGCGGCGATGAGCGCGGCATTGGCGGTCGCATCCTGCCGCAGGATGCCCATCACGCGCTCGACGTCGTCCTTCTCGAGATCGCCCTTGAGCAGCGCGTGGAGTTCGGCCGCCTTGGCGCTCGCGTCGTGCGTTTCCGCAGCCTGTCGCTCCTCTTTTGATGCGCCGACACCGGCCTGTGTGCCCCCAAGCAGCGCCCGAATCTGAGCGCTTGCGTCGTCGGTCAGGTCGGTAGGATAGCCGGACTCGCCGCCGCCGAAGAGATCGGTCTCAAGGGCCCGATGCTCGTGGGCCTGGTAGGCCTCTTTGACCGTCGTCATTTGCGCGGCGGTCAGATGATTGAGCGCCGCGACGGTGTCCGCGACATCGATGTGACGCTTGTAGATCGGTTCCTGACCACCCCATTCCTGGGACTCAAACCCGACGATTTTGAGATGCGACTGGTCGATCGCACGCAGCAACTTGTGGTTGGTGTCCATGACATTGAATGCGCTCTGAGCGGCCAGATCGGCTGGTTCGGCCGACGTCGCTGGCGCGTCGGGCGCGCTTGCCAGACGTTGCAGCACAGCGTGGTTCCGGGTTACTGGCTGCATCTGCGCGGGGATGGCCATCCCCGCGCTCGCATCGTGTGCGACTGCTGAGGCGTCTCGTTCGGCAGAGGCATCGACCGGATCGACGGTCATTGGCCCGCCGCGTCCCGTGCCGCGTTGCTGGACGACATGGGTCAACTCGTGCGTCATCAATGCGTCGCCGCCGTACGTCGCCGCGCTCGACGCCCCCTGCCCGAGAAAGATGTCGCTGCCGTGCGTGAACGCGCGCGCGCTCAGGTCGCGGTTGAGCGTGTAGGAATCGCTGTCCGTGTGGATGCGCACGTCGGCGAAGTTGTGGCCGAAGGCGCCTTCCATCCGCCGCCGGACAGGGGATTCCAACAGTGCGCCGCTGCCCTGCTTCGCGCGGATGCGACCGGCGGTGGCGGGGCCAACCACGCCGCCTTCGGGACCGATCTGTGGCTCCGGCGCGTAGATGGCGATGCTGCCGAAATCGAACCCAGCGGTCGGGGCGCGCGACAGTCCGCTGTTGACGGACGGCTCGGGGGCCGCGCTCCACGATGGGACAGCGAAGGTCGCCGAGTCCGAGGTGGGAGTGCTCCGGCGCCGAGGCCGCGTCATCACTTCGCGCTCGACCATGATTCCCCTCCCGACGTTGCACTGATGATATTCGTCCCAGCATACCAGCAGGTAAGAGGAATGACCATGACGAATTACCCACCGGACTTTCCACCGGAAATGCGTGGTGTCTACCTTGCGAATATGTACCGTGCATGAAATACTCTCATGGAGTACAGACGGTCATACCGGGCGCGGAATCAGCCAGTGAGGGGGCGCACATGACGGAACGCCGCCCGATCCCCATCGCCGCAATCCGCAACGGGACCGTGCGGAATCGTACGACAACCACCGTCTCGTTCGGCGACCTCCTACGCCAGTTCCGGGTCGCGGCAAGGCTGACTCAGGAAGAGTTGGCTGCACGGTCAATGGTCAGCGCGCGCACCATTAGTGACCTCGAACGTGGGCTGCGGCACCGGCCCCAGCGCGAGACGCTGCGTCTGCTCACGGACGCGCTTGGTCTGCGTGAAGACGCGCGGCAGCGCTTTGAGGCTGCCGCGCGTACATCTCCCGCCACGCCACCGCATCCCATCCCACACGATTCGGCGCCGAGCACTATCCCGATACCCCTGACACCCCTCGTCGGCCGGGACGCCGATCTGGCGGCGATCGCCGCGCTCCTGCGCACGCCCGCAATGCGCCTCGTGACCGTCACCGGGGCCGGGGGCGTCGGCAAGACCCGCCTCGCGCTCGATGCCGCGCGTGCCGCGCTCCCGTCATTCCTGGATGGCGTCTTCGTTGTCCCGCTCGCAGCGATCAGCGACCCCGCGCTCGTCCTCTCCACGATTGCTCAGACGCTCGGACTCACGGAACGCGGGGGACCGGGTATTAGCGCATCGCTGATCGCCTATCTGGCCCGGAAACGTCTGCTCCTTCTGCTCGATAACTTCGAGCAGGTGCTTCCTGCGGCGGCCCACGTCGCGGAACTGCTCGCATCCTGTGAAGGGCTGACCGTCCTCGTCACCAGCCGCGCTGCGCTGCACGTCCGGGGGGAGCATGAATACCGATTGCGGACGCTCCCTCTCCCCGATCTCCGGGAGTCCGACTCGATCGAGCACATGCGGCAATCACCGGCGGTCGCACTCTTCCTGCAACGCGCGACGGCGATCAACCGCGATTTCACGCTGGAACCGGTCAACGCGCGCGCGATTGCGGAGATATGCAGGCACCTCGACGGGCTGCCGCTCGCTCTCGAACTAGCGGCGGCGCGCACCAGAGTGTTGCAACCGGCGGAACTCCTCGCGCGGCTCGAACACCGCTTTTCCGTGCTGATGGACGAAGCGAGCGACCTTCCCACGCGCCAGCAGACGATGCGCCGCGCAATCGACTGGAGCGACGACCTCCTCTCTGCCGATGAGCGTCAACTCTTTCGCTGGCTCGCCGTCTTCGCGGGCGGCTGCACGGTCGAAGCGGCGGAGGCGCTCGGCGGCGTCCTGAGCGGGCAGCCGGTCAATCTCCTCAGCGGGCTCGCATCGCTGGTAGACAAGAACCTCCTCCAGGCGGAGGCGCGAGGCGGCGTCACGCGCTTCACGATGCTGGAGACCGTGCGCGAATATGGTTTCGAGCGCCTGACTGCGGACGGGGAGATCGCCGCAGTGCGGCGCGCTCACGCCATCTCTTTCCTCACCATGGCGACAGCGGTCGAGACGGACGCCGTCGGGGAGATGCACGCGCGCTGGCTAATCCGATTGGACGCGGAACACGACAATCTCCGCGCGGCGCTCGCCTGTGCACAGGAGCAGGGTGAACCGGAGATCGGGCTCCGGCTGGCGGCGGCGCTCTGGGATTTCTGGTACACGCGTGGCTATCTCCGCGAAGGGCGGGCGTGGATCGAGACGATGCTCGCACTCGATCATGCCCATGTCGCTCCGGCGGACGCCCGGGCGGTAGCGCTACGCGGCGCCGCCATACTGGCGCTGCGGCAGGGCGACATCCCAGCGGCGGAGGCGCACGCACGCGCAAGCGTCGCCGCCTTCCGAGCGATGGACGACCGGCGAGGGATGGCGTCCGCGTTCAACATTCTCGGCAACGCGGCATTCGAGCGCAACGACTATCAGGAAGCCATCGCACGCCACCGCGACGGTCTCGCGTTGCGCCGCGCGACCGGCGACCGGCGCGGTATCTCGGGCTTGCTCGGCAACCTCGGTCGCACGTCGCGCTTCCTCGGCGACTACGAGAACGCCGCGTCCTATTACCGGGAAGGCGAACGACTGCATCGAGAGTTCGGGAACACGCAGGGATTGGCGAGCACCCTCGGCAATCAGGGTCACATGGCGCGCGACCGTGGCGATCCGCTGGGGGCGCGCCCGCTCATCGAGGAGAGCCTCGCGCTCTACGAGCAGGTGGGTGAGCAGCGCGGGGTGGCTATCGCCCTCACCCAACTTGCGATGATTGCCTATGACACCCGCGACTATCGCGGCGCACGCACGTACGTTGAGCGCAGTCTGGCGATTCGCCGCCAGATTGACGATCGGTGGGGCATCGCACAGTCGCTCGCCGTCCTCGGAGACATCGCATCGGCAACCAATGATCCCGCGCAGGCGTGGGTCTGCTATCGCGACGGGTTGATGATCTATGACGAAATCGGTAACCAACTCGGCGCTGCGGAATGCGTCGAACGCCTCGCCCACCTCATGGCACATGGGCAGGAATGGGCGGATGCGGCGCGGTGGTTCGGCGCGGCGAGTGCCGTCCGAGAACGTATTCACGCGCCGATCCTCCCCATCGACCGCCCCGCGATGGAGCGCGCGATCGCGGATACCCGCGCCGCGCTCGGGGACGATGCCTTTCGCGCGGCGCACGAAGCCGGACGCACGATGACAATCGCGGAGATGATGATAGAGGTCACGTCCCATGCCGCGCCGGTCTCACCCCGAGAGGTTCGGGTGTAACGGCGCCATCGTGATTGCGCCCGTTTCCCCTGCACTCAGCACTCGTCATCGCCCCATCCAGCCGCCATCGACGACGAGCAGGTGGCCGTTGACGTACGCGGCGGCGGGCGAGGCGAGGAAGACGGCGGCGCCTGCGATATCTTCGGCGTTCCCCCAGCGATCGGCGGGGATGCGCTCCAGAATCTGGCGATTGCGCGTCTCGTTCGCGATCAAGGCGGCGTTCATGTCGGTGGCGATGTAGCCGGGGGCGATCGCGTTGACGTTGATATTGCGTTTCGCCCAGTCGTTGGCGAGCGCCTTGGTCAACTGGCCGACCGCGCCCTTGCTCGCGGCATACGCGGGGACGGTGATGCCGCCCTGGAAGGAGAGGAGCGAGGCGATGTTGACGATCTTCCCACCGCCGCGCGCGAGCATCCGCATGCCGAAGCCCTGGCAGAGCAACCAGGTCGCCTTGAGATTGACGTCGATCACCTCGTCCCAGTGCGCGATCGGGAAATCCTCGGGCGGATGGCGGTGCGTCATGCCCGCCGCGTTGACGAGGATACCGACCGGGCCATAGTCGCCCTCGATCCGCGCCACCAAATCGGGGATACCTGCCACGCGCGCCAGATCGTAGTCGACCGGGGAGCATTTCTGCCCCCACCCCTCGACAGCGGCCTGCGTCTGCGGGCACTCCCCGGCCCGCTGTACCGCGACGATCTCCGCACCCGCCCGCGCCAGCGCGACCGCAATCGCTGCCCCGATCCCCGACTCGCCCCCGTCACTACCGCCCGCTGTCCGTCCAGCCGGAACGGTGCATCCCGCTCATCCATCCCTACCCCTCCTCAATCGTACGACCCATCCCCGCACGCCGTAGCATAGCATCGAAGACGGAAGCCGATTGAACCGCAGAGACGCAGAGAACGCAGAGAAAAAAAGAGAAGAAGATCATTCTCTCTTTCTTCTCTCCTCTTCCCTCTCCGTGTTCTCTGCGCCTCTGCGGTTCAATCGGCTTTTTCCCCGTCCGGGGTGCGCTAGACTACCGGCCCCCGCTCCTCGCCCGCGAGCGGGGTAAAGAAGTCGATGTGCTGCATGACATGGGGCGGTTCGGCGCGCCAGCAACCACTGCTGTAGCCGAAAGGGAGCGCTTCGTAGAGGCGGATGAAGCCGCCCCGCGCGTTGCCCGGTTCCATCACCCAGCGCATGATCGCGTGGTGCTCGGGGCTGCGCGCGAAGGTCAGAAGCGCGTCCTTGTCCGCGAAGAAGGCGATCGTGCCCAGCGTAAAGGGGAAGCGGTACCAGACGCGATGCCCCCGGTAGCCCGGCGACTGTTTCAGCTTCGCCAGCATCGGGTACCACCGTCGCGCCAACTTCACCATCGAGACCGGCCCGCGAAAGCGCGTCGCCCCGACGAACTCGGCCGTCGCCTGGCCGATCAGCGGCGCGTGGGAGAAATCAGTCGTGCGCATCGTTCACCTCGCTTGGAGAGTTGAACCGCCAAGACACCAAGGACGCCAAGAAATGCGAAGAAGAAA
>JBPCMC010000173.1:0-12248 GCA_051002645.1 Thermomicrobiales bacterium | reverse complement strand
TGTACGCCTGCCGCGCGATCACCGGGCCGCGATAGACATTCTCCAGCAGGAAGGCGATCAACTGCTGGACATCCTGCTCCGTCTCCGGGCCGAAGCCGATCACCGGCCCGCTCGCCGCCCGCGCCGCGTCCAGCGTCTCGACGCCCCACTCCGCGATCCGGTCGAGCGAGGTGCGCCGCACATTGTCGATCAGCGAATTAATCATGTGCCGCCGGATGCGCCGCACGAAGAGCGCCTCGCGCCCGGCGATGTCCGGCACCTCACGCCGGGCGGTCTGGGCGCTCCGCAGCCAGATGTGGCAGTCGTTCGCCTCCGCCCAGGCTTGCAGGTGATCGAGCGCCAACATGCGGGATTCGATGGCGTCCTGCACATCGTGGGTGGCATAGGCGATGACATCCGCGAGATTGCAGACTTGCGCCTCTAACGACGGCTGAGCCGTGCGCACGTAGTCGCCCTCGGTGACGGGCAGATCGAACGGCGTCTGGTGGCGCGCGATCCCCTCGCGGCACGCCCAGGTCAGGTCGAGGCCGGGGTAGTTCGCGTAGTTGACCTCGATCTCCTCGACGACGACGAGTGAGTGGAAGTTGGAATCCCACCCGCCCCGGCTGGCGAGCAGCGCGTTGAGCGCCGTCTCCCCCGTATGCCCGAACGGCGTGTGCCCGAGGTCGTGGCCGAGGCAAATCGCCTCTGTCAGCGGCTCCGACAAGTCGAGCAAGGTGGCGATGGCGCGGCCGATCTGCGCCGTTTCCAGCGTGTGCGTCAGGCGGGTGCGGAAGAAGTCCCCCTCGGAGACAACCATCACCTGCGTCTTGTGCTGCAAGCGGCGGAAGGCATCGGCGTGGATGATCCGGTCGCGGTCATGCGAAAAGGCGGAACGGGGGTCGTCGCTGACGCGCGGCGCAGCATGACGCCGATCCGTATACGGCGCGGATTCGGGCGTGCGGAGGAAGGAGAGTGCTGAGTGCTGAGTGCTGAGTGCTGAGCCTGCCATCTGCTCCCTGCTTTTTGTCGCCACTTGTGCCTTCGCTTTGTACGAAGTGTACCACGAAGCATTGACAGGCCAGAGGAATATCCTTTTCGCACTCAGCACTCAGCACTCAGTCCTTCTTCGATGCCATGCAACTTGTCCGGATTAAGGACGATACGGATCGCCCGAATCCGCCCTCCCGCAACTTCGAGCGCATAGACGCCGAATGGACGCCCGCTCAGCTCGCCGATAAGCGCCGGTTGGCCGTTGATTGTGGCGGTGCGAAGAGCGAACTCCGGCGGCGCTTTCGCGGCGAGACCGGCAAACAATCGTCCGACCCGGTCAGCGCCGGCGATCGGGCGACGGGCGGCGAGCACCTTACCGCCGCCATCCGAATAGACCGTCACATCATCGGCGAGCAACGCGAGCAGCGCCGTCACGTCGCCGTCGGCCCATGCCCGCATGAATTGATTCGTCAGGCGTTCATGCTCTTCTCGATGTGAGACGAACCGTGGCAGACCCGTACCCAGGTGTCGCCGGGCGCGGTGCGCGATCTGGCGGCAATTCGCGCTGCTCTTCCCCACGATCCGGGCGATCTCATCGAACGGATAGGCGAAGACGTCGTGCAAGAGGAAGACAGCGCGCTCAATCGGGGTCAGGCGTTCCAGCAGCATCAGGAAGGCCAGGGAGAGCGACTCGGCGAGCGCGACCGGGTCGGCGTCGATCGCGCTCTCGTCGGTGACGAGCGGTTCCGGCAGCCACTCGCCGACATATTCCTCGCGGCGCACGCGCGCAGAACGCAGATAGTCGATAGAGAGATGCGTCACCACGGTGGTCAGGTACGACTTCGGCGACGCGACTGCGGTCGCATCCCGCTGCCGCCAGCGGAGGAACGCCTCCTGCACGACATCCTCCGCGTCCATCGCGCTGCCGAGCATCCGGTAGGCGATCGAGAAGAGCAGCGGGCGGTGCGCATTGAAAACCGCGCCGTCATCGCCAACCTGGTTGCTGGAGCCGCCATCATGTACCGTATCTGTGTGGACGATCTGCTTTTGCATCTGTCTCGCTTCCCCGCCGCGCCGATCACCCCGGCGTTGGTCGGGATTGCCGGGTGCGTACGGGCGATCCGGGCGTTCCGCGTGCTCGTTCCGTATTGGCAACCCGTGGTCACCCGACGCGTACATCGTACCTTCTCCTATTCATGTGATCTCGCAGCCAATCATGGCAGGCCACCCATGCCGATATGGTCGCAGGGATCTGGCTATCACTCAGAGAGTGGGCACCGCTACTACCCCCACCGCTCGGCCCGCGCCGGGGCGACGCCGTGGCTTCCGAGCGAGCGTTTCGCCCTTGATGATCTTGTTTTGCAGGGTGAGGATGCCGTATGCCAGCGACTCCGGTGTCGGCGGGCAGCCCGGCACATAGACATCGACAGGAACGATCGCATCGACGCCCTGCACGACGGCGTACGTGTCAAACGGCCCGCCGACATTGGCGCACGATCCCATCGAGAGCACCCATTTCGGGTCGGACATCTGATCGTAGAGCGTGCGGAGTACCGGTGCCATCTTCTTCGTCACGGTTCCCGCCACGATCATCAAATCGGCTTGCCGGGGAGATGAGCGGTAGAGCATACCGAAGCGCTCCGAGATGTCGAAGCGGGGCATCGATGCGGAGATCATCTCCATCCCGCAGCAGGCGAGGCCGAATTGCAGCGGCCAGAGAGAGGAGCGGCGCGCCCAGTTGACCATGAAGTCGAGGCTGGTGATGATGGCGTTCTTCTCGTAGGTGTTCTCGATGCCCATTGCTCATTGTCCCTCTCGACGCCGTGCATCTCTCCGTCTTCGGATGCACGGCACGCTCTCGCGGTGGGATCAGCGCCGCGCTTCAGCGGGCTCGTAGGCGCCGGGGACCGCCCGAAAACTGATGGCGAGGCGGTTCCAGCCATTGATCGTGACGACTGCCATCGTCAGGTTGACGAGTTCCTCCTCCGAGAAGACGCGGCGGACCTGCTCGTAGACGTCGTCCGGTACATGCCGCTCGGCAACGAGCGTTACCGCTTCCGTCCACAGGAGGGCGGCGCGCTCCCGCTCGCTGTAAAATGGCGTCTCCTGCCATGCCACGAGCGCGTAGAGCCGCTGCTCGCTCTCGCCATGCGCCCGTGCATCCTTGGTGTGCATGTCGATGCAATAGGCGCAGCCGTTAATCTGCGACGCGCGCAATTTGACCAGTTCAAGGAGGGAGGGCTCAAGCCCGCTCTGCCGCACATAGGTCTCGAGGGCAAACATCGCTTTCACTGCCCCCGGTACAGCGTTGGCATAGGAAATTCGTGGTTCCATCGGACACTCCTTCTTTCATAAACCCCGGACGGATCATTGCCGCCGCACGGCCCATCCTGCGAGCCGCATCATGCAGGCTCTACAAATGAGACGAGAGAGCGGGCGAAATGTGACACATTCGGGGTCGCGGGCGACAGATGGTGTGTGTGCAATGGAGGTCGTACGCTTTCCCTCAGCACTTCATCGTATCTTCGTCGCGCGCAGGCCGTGGATGAAGCAGGCGTGGTGCAGCAACTCGGAGCGGGGAATCCCCGTCGCGGCGACATCCCAGTGGGCGAGGACGCAGCCATTGACGACGCGGATGCCCGCCGCGCGGTAGAGCGCGTGCTCGGCGTTGTCGAAGCCGTTGATGATCGGCCCGAACATGCGCCAGAGCACCGGCGTACCGGTCTCGCGCATCTCGTCCGCCAGTGTGCGGGCGAAGTGGCTGGGCAGGAAGGAGACGACGCAATCGACCGGATGTGGCGCGGCGCGGAGCGATGGATAGCACGGGTCGCCGAGGATCGTCGTGCGGTCCGGGCAGATAGGGATCACATCGAGCCCCCATTCGTGGCGCATCACGTCGTATGCCTTGAACGCCTCGTACGGCGGCTTGCGCAGGATGCGATAGAAGGGTTGGTCCGCGCCATGATCCGCGCCATCGTCCGGCCCGTACTCGCGCCCGAGAGCGTAGACCGCGTAGCGCATCGTCGTTGTCAGCCCATCCCGGAACTCCGTCAATCTTCGCCCTGATTCCCTGCGGGAGTTGCCCCGAACGATCTACCGCTACCAGAGTGTACCACCGGGCAGACGGAGCGGATGAGAGACGCTTCAGAACCGCCAAGACGCCAAGGACGCCAAGAAATGCGGAGAAGGAAATCATATTTTCTCTTCTCTATCTCCCTCTTGGCGTCCTTGGCGTCTTGGCGGTTCATTCCCGGCAGGTGGGCTTATTGCCGGGATTTCGCGACGCCATCGACGAGCCAGGCGCGCAGGTGAGCCAATTCCTCATCCCAGCCGCCATTGATATTCTCGAAGAGGCGGTTCCATGCTTCGCCGGCGCCGAAGCCGGAATGAATGAGATGGAGCCGTGTGCCGTCCTCCTCGGCAGTGAGGGTGAAGGCGGAGGTTGTGATGCCGGCGATGGCCGGGCGCTCATCCCAGGTGAAGACGACACGGCGCGGCGGGTCAATCTCCAGGAAGGTGCCCTCGACCGATTCCGGGTCCCAGAAGAGCCGCAACGTGCCGCCAACTCGGAGGTCGATGGTCGCCTCCTTGACGAACCATGCTTCCAGGTCCGCCTTCTCGGTCAGCGCGCGGAAGACGCGCTCCGGCGTGGCGCGGATGAAGATCTCTTTTTCGATCATCCGACCCGTGTGCGGCGTCATCGTCTCCATGTTCCTACTCCTTCTCGTAACCGCTGTTCGTCCTATGCGCTCACCGTTTTCCGGAAATCAGTGTTCTTCGAGCCCTGCGGGGAAACGATCCGCGACGAGATTCAAGCGGATATTGTGCTCAAGCAGCGCCTTGAGCCCGGCGAGCATCAGCGTAAACCCTCCCGTAGCATCGAGCGCTTGTTTGACGATCGCATCCCCATCGCCGCGAAAGCCAGCGTTCGTCACACGGACGAACGTCGTGCCATCCGTTTGAGCGGTAAATAGCCACTCTATCGTTGTGGGTGTGCCATATCCCGACCATTCGACGAGGATGCGCTGATCCTGTTCAATCGCTTTGACGCTGACCTGGGCGGACGCGTGATACATCTCCCAATCCCATTGGATGGTCTTGCCCGGTTCCAGCCTGCCGCTGCCCTTGGTAAACCAGAACTTGGACGTGATCGCCGGGTCGATAAAGGCTTCGAATACGTCGCTGACAGGCGTGCGAATCAACATCGCCGCCTCCGCGATCGGGTCATCTGTCAGTTGACGAGTGTTCGCTGCTACCATCATCTCTCTCCCTTCACGATCTCATCGATACACCCTGCCGCTGTGAACTGCGTCGTCATTCGGGTGTTCCTTCTGCGGCCTCCGCCTCCACAAACGCCTTCAATGCGTCCAGCCGTTTATCCCAGAGGGCGGAGCGTGTCGCCCACAAATCATCTCCGTCCGGGAAGGTCGCGATCAGGGTGAACAGCACGGTGCGGAAGGTGGCGATCTCCGCCGGGGTGTGGCGCTCGGCGAGCGTTTCGCCGATTGCCGCCTCCCAGCGCGCGATCTCCGGTGCCAACGTCGTATGCAGCCGCCGACCCGCATCGGTCAGCCAGACGCGGACGACGCGTCGGTCCGGGTCCGTGCGACGGCGTTCGAGCAAGTCGCGCTCCTCCATCTGATCGACCAGCCAGGTCGTGGAGGTCGCGTCCAGTTGAGCGCGCACGCCAAGCAGGCCCAACGGCTGGCCATCCTCCGCCCATAGCTGGCGCAGCAAGGCGAGTTGCGACGGCGTCACCGGCCCATCCGCGAGCGCCTTCGCGTAGAACTTCGCCAGTTTGCGCGTCGCCGCGCCGAGCGCGAAGCCGAGCGGTGCCTCACCGCCGCTATTGTCAGAGTCGGCCATCGCCTGTCGCCTCTCCGCGTGCCTCGACGCCGATCACCGCGATGAGTCAGCCTTTCTCAACCATGCACGCGTCTTGCTGCGCGAGAACCATCGGCCACGCTTGCTTGTGACCATCTCGCGAATCGTCGTCCGGGAAACCCGCGTGCGTGAGACGGAGGTGTGTCCCGTTGCCATGCGGCGTGAGTTCGACCGTGACGACTGTCTCGGCCCCTTTCGTTCCTCCCTCCCCGGTGACCCAGGTAAGTTCGACGAGCCGGTCCCGCTCAAGGCGGAGAAACCGTCCGTAGAGCGGATGGCGCTGCCCCTCGAAATGCGTCTCGAAGAAAAAGGGGGCATTGACTGCGGCCTTCATCAGCACCGTCCCCGGCGCCGCGAACCAGCGATCGAACTGCTCCGTCCAGGCCCGAAAGAGCGCAGGCGCCCCCGCCGTCATCGTGCGCTCGACGACCAGAGAGAACGGCCTACCCGACAGATCGGGCGGGGCAACCACCTTCGTTTCAGCATCTCCGGTCATCACATTCCCTCCTCAATCGTTGCGCGCGAAGTTGCCTGCGGGTATCACGTCGTCGAAACCGACGCATGTGTCGCAACCTGGTGGGGTAACGGGCGCTCCATGTAATCATGATCGGGGAACCACTCGCCGCGTCCCTCCGGCGTCAGATCGAAGAGATTCCAGACGGGCGAATAGGGGTCGATCCCCCGCCCATTCTGCGCGTCAAATTCCGCGCCAATCGTGTAGCGATGATGCACCGTGTCGTCCTCTGCGCGGGTGAAGACGCTCAGGCCGGGCTGCTGATTACCGCCTTCATCTTCCATGCCGAGATCGCGGTTGAAGGCGTTGTCATAGCTGGAGAGGAGACGGATGCGATCCCAGCCGCGCTGCCGCGCGAAGGCGCGCAGTCTGCCGATTTCCGCCTTGGCAATGAGGACGAAACTCGCCCGCTGCGCGGCGTGCGGCGCGACCGCGTTGTAGCCGTCCGCCCACATGCTGCACATCGGGCAGGGCATTTCTTCGCCCATGCCGAACATGAAATGATCGACGATCAGCGTGTCATGGCCATCGATGAAAAGGTCGGCGAGATGTACATCGGCATAATCCGCCGGGTCGTCCCTGCGGAGGTCGGCTGGCCCCTCACGGAAGATATAGTCCGGCATCGCCATCCCCACCGGCAAGGCGCGCCGGAGCACAGCGACGCGCTCGGTCTGGTCTTTCAAGGCGATCTCCGCCGCCAGCAACTCCGCCCGCGCCTGACGGTACGCATCGCTCTCGCCCGCAAAGTCGAACTTGGTCATTGCATTGCCTCCTGATGAAGAAGAAACCGATCATCTGTTCTACGTACGAACATTCTAATCCCGATTATTTGCGTTGTCAATCCCATTTCGTCGCTGTTTCTCCGCTCGTGGCATCTCTCCTGCATTTGTTTCGATGAGAACTGTAGCGGCGCGACAGGTCGCCGAGGTTCCGCCGTACATGATGATTGTGCGCCCCGCCGAGTGCGCGGGCGTCACTGAGGAGGCTGATGATGAAAGGATTCCTACGTTTCCGCAGTTTCGCGCGGCTGCCGGGATTGCTGCGCCTCGCGCTCCGACTCCTGCCCGATCCGCGCGTCCCCACCTACACGAAGGCCCTCGCCCTCGGCACGGTAGCGCTCGTCCTCTCGCCGCTCGATCTGCCGAACTGGGTGCCGGTTGTCGGTCAGGGATTGGACGTTGTGTTCGTGGTCGCGATTCTGGACCGCTTCATCCGCGCCGCGCCGCCGGAGGTTGTGCGCGAGCACGAAGCCGCGCTCGGTCGCCGTGGCGTGTAGGGGGCGGCGGGGATTTGGCTGACGACACGGGCGATGAAAGTCGTCCGTGTCGCCGCCTCGTTCCTGATCTCTCAGAGTTCTTGCTGGCTCTCGATCTTCGCGTCGTCGAGTTCCATGCCGATGCCGGGGAGGGTCGGGAGCGGGGCGAAGCCGTTAACCGGCTCGACGGGGTCTTTGAGGAACCATTGGTGAATGGTGTTCCACTTGATGAGGTATTCGAGCATCGGGCAGAGCGTGACGGGCTGCGCGTAGAGGAAGTTGGCCGTCGCGGGCGTCGAGTGGCCGTGTGGGATTAGTTGCACATCGTAGACGCTCGCTAATGCGGCGATTTTCAGTAGTTCGGAGATGCCGCCCGCCCAGTAGATATCCGGCTGGTAGACGTGCATCGCGTTCGCCTGCATCAACTGATGGATGCCCCAGCGGGTGTACTCATGCTCCGCGCCGGAGACGGCGATGCCGTGGCCGATCTTCGCCGTGATGGCGGCGTAGGAGGCGGGCTTATCCGGCAGCACCGGCTCCTCGATCCAGCGCGGCTGGTACTCTGCGAAGCGCTCCACCATCGCCAGCGTATACGGCACGTCCCACGACATCCAGGCGTCGATCATGATGTCCACATCCGGCCCCGCCGCCTCGCGCAGCGTGCGCATTAATTCCACGTTCTTCGCGATCCCGGCGCGACCGTCCGCCGGGCCCCAGCGCGGGAACCATTTGGTGCCTCGGTAGCCCTTGCCGACGATCTCTTTCGTCACCTCGGCGGCGCGGTCGGGGTCGAGGCCGTAGCCGAGAGCGGAGGCGTAGGCGGGCAGTTCCTCGCGCACCGGGCCACCGAGGAGGACGTAGACGGGCACATTCGCCCACTTGCCTTTGAGGTCCCAGAGGGCGCAGTCGATGGCGCTGATCGCCATCATCTCGACGCCCTTGCGCCCGTGGACGGCGGCGCGATAGAGGATGTCCCAGAGCCGCTCGATGGCGAGCGGGTCCGCGCCGAGCAGATAATGGGTCATGCTCTGCTTGATGATGAACGCCTGATCCGCCGTGATCGGCCCGCCGATGCCAGTCACGCCCGCGTCCGTCTCGATGTGGACGAAGGTGGAGGTCATCGTGTAGGCGCCCTCCTGCGCGGGCGGCAGCCAGCCCGCGCCCTCGGCCCGGAACTGCGGATAGATATCCACCGGCCGTATCAGCCGCTCCTCCCAGAAGACGCCGGGGAAGTCCATCGTGCCCGTGTACTGGATGCACCGCACCGCCGTGATCTTCATCGTTCATCCCTCCTTCATTGGTCGCAATGTGATGGTTCGGTTACCGACCATCAGCGGGCGAATACTCGCGTAGGGGCGGTGCTCGAACCGCCCGCCGTTGCGGTGCCGAGACCTTACCAGCAGAGAGAGCATCGGGCAGGCCGGGGAGGGCGGTTCGAGCACCGCCCCTACGGATGGCGAGACGCCGCATCTACCTAACACAATCATCCCATCGTCGCGGCGAGGGCGTCCACGCGCGCCAGTGTCGGCTTCGCCCCGAGCGGTGTGCAAATTGCCCGCACTTCGGCCAGCAACACCGTCGCGTCGGTGGTATCGCCCATTGCGCTCCGCAGTTGCGCCATTGCCAGCAGCGTCAACGCCCGCTCGAACGGCGCTTCACATGCAGTCGCGAGGGCGAGCGATGCATTTAGGTGCGTCTCGGCGTCATCGTACCGGCCCGCCTCGGTGTCGAGTTCGCCCAATAGTCTGTGGGCGGCGATGAGGGCGAGCGGCTGGCGCGGCTCGCTGGCGTGGGCGAGGGCGCGCCCGGCGTGCTCACGGGCTTTGTCGATTTCGCCCGCCTGCCGGTGGTACTGCGCCCACAACGCCTGCCCCTCCGACTGGCCGAGCATCGCACCGCTCCACGCCAGCCAGCGACCGTGTATCTCCAGCCATTCCTGTGCGGTCGTAAGGTCGCCCGCATCCAACGCGATCTGGGCAGGCGCTTGG
The DNA here is from genome assembly GCA_051002645.1 of Thermomicrobiales bacterium. GTDB lineage: Bacteria > Chloroflexota > Chloroflexia > Thermomicrobiales > JALYUS01 > JALYUS01. The sequence goes on along the minus strand of JBPCMC010000173.1, from coordinate 2,635 downwards.
AGCAGTGCCGGCCCGACAGGCCACGTCAGAAAGTCAGGGAGCGTCGCTGGCTCGGACGGCAGTGCCTCACGGATGAGGCTCCACGCCGCGTCAACCTCTCCTTGCGCCCGCGAGATGTCGCTCAACACGAGAAGGGGGACCTTGCGAAAGGCCCGCTGCCCCCATGTGCGCAGCAGTGCGGCCTCCGCCCCCTCCCGCGTCTCCGCCCAGCGTCCTGCGAGCGCCAACACCGGGAGGTGGGCGATACGCTCGTATATTGGGGAGTTCGACCGCCGGAAGGTGTCCTCCGCCTCGTTTGCCAGCCGCTCCAGTTCGCCCGGTCGGTCGGCATAGTAGGGAAACCACACCAGGAGCATTTCGACTGTTATACGGTCGCCAGTGCCGACGTTGCCGACTTCACGGTAGCATGTCCGCGTACGTTCGTATGCCGCGCGCGCATCATCAGGTCGCCCCGCCAGCGCGTAGGCCTCGGCGAGACCGGCGTCGCGGTCGCCGTAGTTATCCCACGCCACGTCGGCCAACGGCGTGTTGCGCGGCTTGCCGTCGCGAGCTGCTTCGCCCATCGCGATTGCCTCGGCGATGCGACCACTTCCCGCAAGCGCGGCGACGAGGAAGCCCCGCGCGTTGGCGATGGTGGACAGGCCCTGCTCGTCGGGGCCAAGGTCCATCTGCGCCTGCTCCTCGGGCGAGAGCGCTTCTAGCGCGTCGCAGCCGGCGGCCATCTCGGCGATAGAATCGGCGTCTTCCAGGTATAGGAGACAGAGGCCGCGACTGTAGCGGGCGGCGGCGGCGAGGGCACGGTCGACGACGGCATCGGCGATGCGCAGCGCCTCGTCCAAGTACTCGATACTCTGCTGGGGCGTACTGTACCGACGCACGCGTGCGATACGGTAGCGTAGCCAGCCGCGCTCGCCGAGGTCGCCATCTCTCTCGTCCAGTAGTGCGAGCGCCGCTTCGTACCGCTCGGCGGCGGTCAGCCGCGCATAGGCGAGTTGCGCCCGCTCCCCCGCCTTGACCAGCCATGTCGCCGCGCGGTCGTCCCCCGCCTGCTGGAAGTGGTACGCCACCGCATCGGGATCGGGGTCGCGCGCGGACGCGAGGGCTTCTCCTACCCGGCGATGTATCCGCCGTCTTCTGGTGGCGGTCACGCCCTCGTACAACGCCTCACGGATGAGCGCGTGGGCGAACTGCACCCGCGCGCCGTCCGGCGCTTCGATGAGCAGCCGCGCCTCGGTGGCCTGCTCCACCGTATCGAGCAGGCCGTCCTCATCCACTTCCCCGACCGCCGCCCAGACGGCGAGCGGCACCTCGTGGCCGATGATGGCGGCGACCGCGAGCAGCCGTTGCGTCTCGTCGCCCAAGCGCGCCAGTCGCCCGTCGATCACCTGCCGCAGCAGCGCGGGGACGGCGATGGCCGCGAGATCACCGAGCGTCCATTGCGCATCTTCACGGTGCAGCGCGCCCGCCTCTGCGAGCGAGCGGAGCAGTTCGCCGACAAAGAGCGCGTTCCCCTCCGCCCGCGATTGGAGGTAGGCGGCGAGCCGGGCGGCGTCGGTGGCGGCGAGGCCGTAGCGCGCATCAATGAGGGCGCGCACGGCCTCATCGTCGAGGCGGTGGAGATCGACGCGCTCGGCGGCGGCATCCCGCACGAGCGAGGGGAGCAGTTGGTAGAGCGGGTGGCGGCGCGTCAGTTCGTCCGAGCGGTAGGTGACGAGGATGAGCAGCGGGAGCGCGGAGACCGAGCGCGCGAGGAAGCGGAGCAGGTCGAGGCTGGCGGGATCGGCCCAGTGCAGATCATCCAGCAGCAGGACGACGGGGTAGTGCATCGTGAGGGCGCGCAAGAAATCCTGCACCTGCACGAAGAGGGCCATCTGACTGGCGACCGCCCCGACCGTGCCGCGCTGGGCGAAGGCGTCGGGCGGCGGGGCAAGCGCGGTGCCGGTCGGATAGCGCGCAAAGAGGTCGACCCAGGGGCCATAGGGCGGCGTCTCCGCGAGGTCGTAGCTGTGACCGTCCAGCACGAGCGCGCCCTGCCGGGCCGCCTCGTGGGCGAGCGATGCGGCGAGCGCGGTCTTGCCCATCCCCGCCTCGCCCCCGATCAAGACGACCGCGCCCCGCCCGTCGTGCGCCGCCGCCAGTCGCTCCCGTAACACCGCCTGCTCGCGCTCCCGCCCCACGAGCGGTGGCGGCTCCGGGATGGTGATGAGCGACACAGGCGCATCACTGGTCGCCGTTTTTCGCGGTGCGTCAGCCGGGCGTGCCGGGGCGATGCCGACGCGACGCAGCGCGGCGAGTGCGGCGGGCAACCACTGCGTTTTAGGCTTGTCGAATACCTCGACCCACTGGGACGCTTCGAGCCAGTAGGCGAGGTCGTCCGGGATCGTCACTGCTTCGAGCAATAGCGGCACATAGGGGCGCTCGAAGCGCCAAGCGAGGGCCACTTCCTGTTTGACATTGCGGGAGGCGAGCGAGGCGGCGGAGCACATCAGGGCGAGGGCGGCGGCATTTTTGATCGCGTCGGCGATCTCCGCCCCGTAGTTCGCGCCGCCCGCGATCCCCTGCTGGTCGAGCCAGACCGTGACGCCCGCGCTTCGTAGCGCCTCGACGACGGGCAGCACCCGCTCGCGGTCCGCGC
>JBPCMC010000172.1:0-8030 GCA_051002645.1 Thermomicrobiales bacterium | reverse complement strand
CTTCACGGCATGGCAGATGATCGAGATTGGCAGAGGTGACGAGGTCTTTTCCGCATTCGCGGCAGACTACGAGGGCATGGGCTTTTAGGTGACGTTTGATGCGTTCCTGAAGCCGTGGATTGGCCCGGCATGTCGGCATATTTCCGATGGGGCCGCGTACGACATCCTCGATTTCCGGCTTGCAGGGCAGAACCGTGAAAATCGGTGGAACGTGTACGGCGAACCCACCCTCTATCTCGCAAGCGATCATCGCGTCGCGATTGCCGAATTCGCGCGGCACTTTCACGAAGAGACTTCACCCCAGGAGGGGCGTTCAGAAAGCATTGTACGCCGGGCAGTTGCGCGGAGAATCTACGATCTCCACATTCGCATCGAGAATGCGCTTGATCTCCGCGATCCGTCGCTTTGCGCCGCGCTCTTTCTGGACAATGCGCCGTACTGCTTTCTGGATTGGGAAATCGCGCGAACCACCGCACAATTCCTCCGGCGGACGACCGCCGCACAAGCGCTCCTCGTCCCTTCAATGGCGCTCTTCGATCAGATGGAACGATACGCGATCGTCCTTTTCCTCGACAAACTCCCGGCGGATGTACGCACCTTCATTACCGCAGTACAGCCGAATGGCGTGTTCCACTTCGGTGATCGGGACAGTACGCCTTCTTGAGTGCCGCGCCGTTACAACGTCGATTCCACAATTGTCACGCCCGGGCGCCGACGGACCTCGGGAAGGAGGGTGGTGCCGAGGCCGGGGGCGGTGGGGGCGAGGATGTGACCGTCCTCGACCGTGACGATCTCGGTGACGAGGTTCGGGTAGGTGACACGCAGATACGAGCGCAGCGATTCCTGATAGACGGCATTCGTCGCGTTGATGGCGAGATGCACCCCGGCAAAGAGCGTGAAGGGGCCGGTACAATCGTGCATCGCCACCGGGCGCTTGTATGTCTCGGCCATCGTCGCGATTTTCTTGCTCTCGGTGATGCCGCCCGCCCAGGTCGGATCGATCATGATGATCCCCGCCGCGCGCTGCTCCAGCACCGGCTTGTACTCATAGCGCGTCGTCAGATATTCGCTGACAAGCAGGGGGATGCGCGTGCACTGCTGCAACTCGACCAATGCGCCGATGTCGTCCGCGCGCATCAGGTCCTCTAACCAGTACGGCTCGAATTCCTCCAGAGCGTGGGCGATCTTCTTCGCCGCCGGGAGCGACCAGAAGCCGTGCCCCTCGACCATGATCTCCATCTTGTCGCCGACCGCCGCGCGAATCTTGCGGAACGGCTCCAAGCCGCGATTGAGGTCCGCGTTGTCGATCCGCTGGCCGCCGAGCGTCAGTAGGCCGGGATCGAACGATCCCTTGAAGGTGCGCCAGTCGTCGTACCGGCCCGGCTTGTGGGCGGTGTAGTCGAATGGCCAGATTTTCATGCCGGTGATCCCCTCGCTGAGGAGATCGAGGGCGAGTTCGTCCGCGCGGGTCATGAAGGCGATCAGGTCCTCGTACTTCCCCTCGCTGCCGGTGTCCGTGCCGTAGCCGGTGCCGCCGCGCGTCGGGCGGCCGTAGGTCGGGCCGCCCCAGGTGTTGTAGGTCTTGATCCGGTCCCGCGCCGCGCCGCCGAGCACCTGCCAGACCGGCATCCCCGCCGCTTGCCCAAGGATGTCCCACAGCGCGACATCGATCGCCGAGAGGCCGCGCATCTCCGCGCCCTTGCCGGCAATGTGGGCGATCACCTCGTAGAGCCGCCGCCAGTGCAGTTCGATGGCGAGCGGGTCGTGCCCGAGCAGCATCGGCGCGGCGAACTGATGGACGTAGCCGCGCAGCGCGTCGGTCATGTAGAAGGAGTCGCCGTACCCGACCAATCCTTCGTCCGTATGCACCGCGACGAAGAGGATGTGCGGGTAGTCTTCGACGTGGATCGTCTCGATCTTGGTGATCTTCACCGGGCCTCCCCCTCGCTCTTCCGCACCCGCTCCAGTTCCTCCAGTATCCACATCCGCGCCAACGTCGACGCACCCAACCCCTTCGGCTTGGCGATCTCCCGCAGCGCGTCGAATGTCTCCTTGTCCAGCCGGATCGAAAGCATCCATATCGACCTCAGTGGCTTCGCGATCTCGAACTCGACCGGCTCAAACTCATGTTCGTATTCGGATGAGTCGTGCGTATCCCAGAACTCGGCCATCTCTTCGAGTGAAGAGAATCGAGGAATCTGCTTCATTTCTTTCTTTGCTTGTGTAGTCATGTATGTTCTCCTATCGACGACGCATATTGCGTCGCTCATCATGCGTCGCCTCCCGTGCGGTAACGACGTAGAAAGATTCAAGAGGGCGCGGAACGACGATGATAAAGAGATATCGTCCCGCGTCTGTTTGACCAATAACCCGATAGGTATCGTCTCGCGCTCGTGTTAAGGACGGAGCATTTCTTACCGCTTCCGTCGCTTCGGTTATCCGGATGCCATGCCGGGCGATATGCTCTTCATTCCAATCATCCCAGATCAGTTCCGAGAACCAGACCATCGCCTACTCTTTCTCGTGTATGACATTGTCATACATTCGCGCTGAGATAACAAGGGGAACGATGAAACGCACGGACCATGTAACGGCCATACTGGGATTATACATTTCCTCGTAGATCGTCTATGAGGACATTGCTATCGCTATTTCGGGACGAGGGCGATCTGGAAGAGTGCGGGCCAGTCCTTGCCGGTGACGAAGAGGCGGCCGGTCGCGTCGTCGTAGGCGATGCCGTTCAGGACATCCACGGTGGGGCCGTGATCGTCTGCGGAGAGCAAGCCGGTCAGATCGATCCAGCCGAGGATCGCGCCGGAGGTGGGGTCGATGCGGACGATGCGGTCCGTCTGCCAGATATTGGCGTAAATCTCGCCGTTGATGTATTCGAGCTCGTTGATATTCTTCAGCGGCTGGCCGTGGTCGAGGACACTGATCGTATTCGTGACCGCGAAGGTCTGCGGGTCGAGGAAGCGAATCTGCTCGGTGCCGTCGCTCATAATCAGCGAGCGGTCATCGTGCGTCAGGCCCCACCCTTCGCCGTCGTAGGTGAAGGTGCGCTCCGGGCAGAAGCAGCCGGGATCGTAGACGAAGCCGATATGTGTCTGCCACGTCAGTTGAATCAGTTTGCCGCCGAAAAGCGTCAGCCCTTCCCCGAAATACTGGGCGGGGAGCGCGTAATTTTCCAGCACCTGCCCGGTCTGGAGATCGACCTTGCGCAGGCTGGAAGCGCCGTTGAGCCCGGCGCTCTCCCAGAGCGTCCCCTGGTCATACACTAAACCCTCGGTGAACGCGCCGGGGTCGTGCGGCCACTGATTGATGACCGCATAGGTATCGGTCGGCGGCTCTGCGGGCGCGGCTGTGCCGACGACCGACGACGGCACATCCTGCGTCGCCGCATGTTCCCCGCACGCGGGCAGGAGGAGGATTCCCGCGAGTAGGGCTGTTATGAGATACCATCGCATTCGTCTTAGGGGATATGTAGGACGTTTCTTGTGTATCATCATCGATCCGGCTGCAATTTCGACGCCAGCACGCGCATGTTCCGCCCTTACACCGCTTTGAACTGCTCGAACGGCTGGTGACAGTCATGGCAGTAGTAGATCGCACGGCAGAGCGTCGGGCCGAAGGGGTTTTCCAGCGCGGTGTGCTGGGAGCCGCAATACGGGCATTGCGCCGCGACGGGCAAGATGAGTTCCTCGCCGGGCACGGGCGGGGCGAAGCCGCTGGCGCGCAGTTTCCGGCGGCCCTCCGGCGTGATCCGCTCCGTCGTCCACGTCTCCGCGTAGGTCGTCACGACTTCCACCGTCGGCGCGAAACCCGCCAGCCGCGCGCGGATCGTGTCGCGGATAATATCGAGCGCCGGGCAGGCGACAAACGTCGGCATGACCTCGACGCGCACATGCGCGTCATCCCGCTCCACCGCACGGATGATACCGAGGTCCACGACGGAAATCATCGGAATCTCCGGGTCCGGCACCTCCGCGAGGGCATCCCAAACCTCTTGCAGTACTGAGTACTGAGTACTGAGTACTGAGGGTGTGCTTGCGGGCGTGCCTTGACTATCCGCAAGCATTACTTCAGTCTCGTCCTTCCATCGCTTTGTACGATTCATTGCTGCCATTGCCGTGTTCCCTTCTCAGTCCTCAGTCCTCAGTACTCGGCGCTTACCACTCCCCGTCCGGTTCTTCGCGGTAGACCATCGTGAACTCGTTCCAGAGCCAGCGGAATGCGTCGCCGTGGTCGGTGCGCCCGCCGTCCATGATGATCGGGAAGGTCGGAGTATATCGGCCTGCGCCCGCCGCGCGGAACGGGAACGGTAGATCGAGCGACTGCATGAGCGGCGCGACATCGCCGAGCCATTGCTGCTCAACCGCCAGCAGCGGTTGGGGCAGGATGGCGGCGTTCAGCAACTCCTCCTCGCCATCGAGCGGCGTGAAGAGCGTCAGTGCGTCCGGCCAGAGCCGTTCCAGGGCAGCAGAAAGCCGCTGGTGCGCATCATCGCCGCCCTCCGCGAGTCGTTTTACCCACGCCTCCATGTGCATCCGGTGATACGTCTCTTCCCGCCGAATCTTGCCGACGATCCCCGCGAGTGGCGCGTACGATGACCCCGCGAGCGCCGTCAGGCGGGCGGCGTCCGCCGTGTCGTAAAGGAAGCGGCGGGCGATGCTGAATGCCCAGTCCGTGCGCGCATGATCGAGCAGACGGGCGTGCCGGTATTCCTCCGGTTGGCGGCCGTAGGCGATGCGGTTCGCGTCATCGCCCGTCAGTTCCGCCAGCATCTCGTACAACGCGCGCGCGTGGCCGATCTCGTCCTGCGCGAGCGACGAGAAGGCGACATCCTCCTCCAGCATCGGCGCGATGCCCGTCCACTCCGAATCCCAGTAGCCGAGCACCAACTCGTCGTCCGCGAGGGTGAGGAGCAACTCCGCTACTGCGGTTCGGAGTTCGGAGTTCGGAGTTCGGAGTGTCTCCGCCCCATTCTTCGAACTTCGAACCTCGAACTGCGAACTCGTCACGGCAACCCTCCACGGACGCGGGCAGCGTCGAGCTTATCTTTGATGACGTAGCCGGCGGGCTTCTTGAAGGAGCGGTCGAGCGGCGGCTGGAGCAAGTCGGGATCATCCACCTGCTCAATCGCGGCGCGCGGCACCACCCAGAGGCGGATGCTCTCCTGCCGCCGGCTGTAGAACTCCCGCGCATAGTGCGTCGCCAGTTCCCGATCCGGCGCGAGCACATTCCCCGCATGCCGCATCGGCTCCCCTTCCCGCTCCTGCCGAAACACTTCGTATACATCCATCACATCACCTCAGAAAACTGAAACCGGGGAGAACCGCATGCTGCCCAGAGGGCGCCCGGCAGAGAACGCAGAGGGGCACAGAGGAAAGAGGGGGAAATGACTCTTTATCCAATTCTCGTCCATTCCTTCTCTTTTCCCTCTCTGCGTTCCTCTGTGTCCTCTGCCGGGCGCCCTCTGGGCAGCATGCGGTTCAATCGTCTTCGCTCCCTACGCCGCAGCGCGGGGGGCGGCGAGGATGGCGTCGCGGACCCACTGCGTTTCGTCGTAGTGCAGTTGGCGGAAGGCGAGGCGCGCGGCGGACATCGGGCCGTGGCCAGTGACGACGGCGTACAACTCCTGCCAGTCGGGCTCGGTGTATTGCCAGCGACCGGATGCCTCGTCGTAGCGCAAGGCAGGATCGGGCAGGGTGAGACCGAGTTCGCGGATGCGCGGGACGTAAATGCCGAGGAATTCCTGCCGCAGTTCGTCGTTGGACTTGTTCTTGATCCGCCAGGCGAGATCACGGTCCTTCGCGGGATCGGTCGGCGGACCGTGCATCTGCATCAGGGGACCCCACCAGCGGTTGAGGGCTTCCTGCACCATCGCGCGCTGCTTCTCCGTGCCGTTGAGGAGCGAGAGGAGCACGTCGCGCCCGTGGATGATATGGACGGATTCCTCCCAGCAGATCTTCTTCATCGTGCGGGCGTAGGGTGCGTAGGAGGATTCCCGCAACGCTTGCTGCGCGACGATAGCGGCGGCATCCACCAGCCAGGCGATCACGCCGACATCCGCCCAACTCTTCGTCGGGTAATGGAAGACGTTGTGGAACTTTGTCTTGCCCGCGATCAGGTCCTCGACCATCGCCTCGCGCGATTTGCCGAGGTCTTCCGCGACGCGGTAGAGGAGCTGCGCGTGGCCGACCTCGTCCTGCACCTTGGCGGTGAGGGCGAGTTTGCGCTTCAGCGACGGGGCGCGCAGGAGCCACTCACGCTCGGGCAGGACGCCCATCAACTCGCTGTTCGCGTGCATCTCGACGAACTTCAGCACCGCTTTGCGGTAGTCGTCCGGCATCCAATCGCCCGGCTCGACCTTGCCGCCGCTCGCGACGTGCGCATTGAAGGCATCCAGTCGTTCCTGTTCAGTCATATCGCATCCCTCCATTCAAGAGCAATCGAAACCGGGGAGAACCACAGAGACGCAGAGAGCGCAGAGGACACAGAGGAATCAATTGTTCTCCGAGTCTTTTCTCCATTTCTTTCTCCTTTCTGCGTTCTCTGTGTTCTCTGTGCCTCTGTGGTTCAATCGGTTTCATTTGGTTTCATCCGGTCCCGGCACACAGAGGCCGCGCAGGAAGAGGTCGGCGAAGGAGTCGGCGATAGCGTCCGGGGCGAGCGGGCCGTCGGGCCGATACCACTGCGCGATGCCATTGACGGCGGAGAGGACGCCGAGGCCGGCCATCTTCGGATCGGCGGGGCGGAACTCGCCGTTCGCCATCCCCTCAGCGATCACGGCGCGAAAGTACGCCTCATAGGCGTCCCGCTGACGGGCAATCAGCGTGCGCCGCTCCGGGGCGAGGAAACGCCACTCGTGCAGGAAGACATTCGCGTGCTCGATATCGTCGGTGACGACCCGGACGTGCGCACGCACCATGCCGCGCAACCGCTCGGCCACCGTCCCTGCGCTACAGGCGACCGGGCGCACCGCCGCGTGGAACCGCTCGGCGGCCCGACTGACGATATTCCAGAGCACATCTTCCTTCGAGGAAATGTGCGCGTAGAGGCTGCCGCCCTGCATGTCGAGGGCGCGCGCGATGTCCCGCACCGTCGTCGCGGTGTAGCCCCGCTCGCTGAAGAGCGTACTCGCTACGTCCTCGATTTGCCGCTTCCGCCCGTCCATACCATCCTCGCTCGCAAACAAACGGTTGTTAGGTTTCCAGAGGCAAGTTTCGTACCAGCGCGCGCCGCTGTCAAGATTGTGAAAAAGCGTGAGTATCGGGAGCGGGATTTTCACCACCAAGACACCAAGAACACCAAGGAAATGCAATCCTTTTTCTCTCTGTGTTCTTGGTGTCTTGTATGTTGCAACCGAGCCAGGAAAAGGTGGGTAGCAGGGAAATCGCTCCCCCTTCCCCGGTGGGGAAGGGGGTTGGGGGGTTAGGGCGAACAGAGCATCTTGGTGGTTCACGCTTCCATCCCCTGCGCCCGTGGTATCCTTCGCCCCGGTGCAGAATGCCGCAACGCAGCGAGGACGGAGAGGGAAGCGGGATGCCAGAAACAGCGAACGGTATGTCCATGTCGAGTGTCGATCCGGCGGCGCTCAATGCACTCGAATGGCGCTCGATCGGGCCATTCCGGGGCGGGCGGGTGATCGCGGTCGCCGGGCACCCGACCGAGTTTGCCACCTTCTACATGGGCTCGACGGGCGGCGGCATCTGGAAGAGCGAGGACGGCGGCACGTATTGGGAGAATATCTCGGACGGCTTCTTCAAGCGCGCCTCGGTCGGCGCGCTCGCGGTGGCGGAGTCCGACCCGAACGTCATCTATGTCGGCATGGGCGAATCGACGATCCGCAGCAATGTCTCGCACGGCGACGGCGTCTACAAATCGACTGACGGTGGGCGGACGTGGCAGCACACGGGCCTGACTGAGACGCGCAACATCGGCAAGGTGCGCGTGCATCCGACGAACCCCGACCTCGTCTACGTCGGCGCCTTCGGGCACGCGCACGGCGCGAACCCGGAGCGCGGCGTCTA
>JBPCMC010000171.1:0-7281 GCA_051002645.1 Thermomicrobiales bacterium | reverse complement strand
GGCGTCGCATCGTCGGCGTCGACGCGATAGACCGCCGTGTTCACATCGTTGCCAAGCGGGAGAAAGGCAATCAGGGCGGCGCGCAATCCGTAGCCGTCCCGCAGGCAGGCGATAATCTCTTCGTCCGATAGGTCGGGTTTTTCAAGCATCGTTTCGTTGCTCCTCATGCCGAGGCCCAATGTCGGTTGCAGTATGTAGACAACGAGGATAATTGTCGAAGGGCGCGGCCTGTCCCGGATGCGTCTAAAAGTTGTGCGGTTCCCGAGGGCCACTCGTTCGGTAGCGCAGGCTGGAAAGCCTGCGCTACCACGATCGCCGTTATAGCAAATTCGCTCTAATTGAGACGGGCGAGAGATGCAGGGAGTCGGTTTCGAGTAGACTTATTCGTATGGAAGATCGGCTGTACATCGTCACCGGCGCGCCGGGCGCGGGAAAGAGCGCGACTCTTGACGCATTCCTTGCCCTCCAAACAGCGTATGTAGGGTTCGATATCGATTGGCTCGCGTCTACGGCTTCGGACTTGGCCGGCACATCCATTATCCTCGACCAAACGACGTGGCGACCATATCGGGCTTTGTGGTTTGAGGTCTTGCACGCCATCATGAGGAACGGCAGCGTGCCGGTATTGTTCGCCTCCATCGATCGAGAGGATATCGCGGGCGTGGGGTCGCTTGCGTGGTGCGGTGGCATTGACTGGCTCTTGCTGGATTGCGATGACCATATCCGCAGGGAGCGGCTAACGCGGCGTGAAGGATGGACAGCGGCGATGGTGGAGGATGCCATTCTCGATGCTATGGCGCTGCGGTCCGCTTTCAGTACCACCGTCGATACCGGCAGGCACCTGCCCCGTTCCATCGCGGCGCGTGTCGTCGCATGGCTCGATCAGTGTAGAAAAGGGAGCGCTCCTTGATTGGCTGATCTGGAGCGACATGCGGGTATCCATTTACCCAGCAGCAAGAGATTTTGACATGCGTCGATGGGTTGCGACAGGCGCAACAGTGCGGTACGCTCCTCACGCAGAACGTACGTTCACATTGCGTGAGAGAAACGATGCACCCCGATGACTGATGATGGAACGATGGAGCGCAATACCGTAGAAACGGTCGCGACGGATGGTGACGGCGATCAATATGCGTGGCTGCGCCAGCGCACGTACCTCTATCTGCGCGAGCAGGGCGGCGCGGCGCATGAGGACGCCGTCATCCGCCATGTCTTTGGCTCCGGCGGGCCGCCCGCGCTCTGGCGGACGCTGATTCGCACCGTGCTCGACGAGCCCGCGACCTTCCGGTTGCGACCGGATATGCACTGGGCGCTCGTCGAGGCGAGCGCGGTGCCTGCGACGCTTGACGACCTCGCGGGGATCGGCGAGTACATCGTCCTGGACGTGGAGACGACGGGCCTCCGCCCCTTCCGTCAGCGGTTGATCGAAGTCTGCGCGCTGAAAATCCGCGAGGGCGAGATTATCGACACCTTCACGACGCTCCTCAACCCGGAGAAGCGGCTGCCCACCTTCATCACCGAACTGACGAGCATCACCGAGGAGATGGTGCAGCACGCGCCCCGCTTCGCCGCTGTCGCGGATAGCCTGCTGCGCTTCATCGGCGAGCGGCTGATCGTCGGGCACAATGTGCGCTTCGACATTTCCTTCGTCAACGCCGAGTTGGCGCGCGTCGGCAAGCCGCCGCTCATCAATCCCCGGCTGGACACGCTCTCGCTCGCTGTGCGGCTCCTGCCGGGGTTGAAGAAGCCGAATCTGCAGCGGATGGCCGCGACGCTCGGCGTGCCGATCGTCCACCGTCACCGTGCCGAGGGCGACGCGCGGCTGACGGCGGAATCGCTGCACCGGCTCCTGCCGCTGGCGAAGCAGGCCGGGCTGCCGACGTTGGAGGCGATGCAAGCCCTCGCCGTGCCCGCCACCGCCGAGCCACATGGCAACGCGAGCGGTGTCGAGGCGGTCGGCAGCGGCAAGGCGTACCTCGACCGCGCCTGGTTGAAGACGGTGCCGCACGCGCCGGGCGTTTACCGGATGCTGGACGAAGATGGCCGGATCATCTACGTCGGCAAGGCGAAGAGCCTGCACGACCGCGTCTCGTCGTACTACTCGCAGCACCTCGGCCTGACGCGCAAGATGGACGGCCTGCTCGAATCGGTCGCGCGCATCGAGATCGAGGTGGTCGGCAGCGAGTTGGAGGCGCTCCTGCTCGAATCGCGGCTGATCCATCGTCACCAGCCGCGCTACAACCGGGCGATGCGGAACCACGCGCTCTACCCGTACATCAAGATCGAGGTGCAGAAGCCGTGGCCGCGTATCAAACTGGCGCGGATCGTCAAGGATGACGGCGCGCGCTACTTCGGCCCCTTCCGCTCGCGCAGCGCCGCCGAACGGACGGTCGCGGTGCTGGCGGAGATTCTGCCGCTCGTCACCTGCACGCGCGGCTTCTCGAATCCGAAGAAATGGGGCAACCCCTGCCCCCGCCTCGGCATGGGCAAGTGCCTCGGGCCGTGTGTTGGCGAGGGCGATTCCGTCGAGTATTTCTCCTTCATCGACGACGCGATGGCTTTCCTCGAAGGGCGGCACGACGGCATCCGCAATCGCCTGCAGGCCAAACTGGAGACGGCGGCGGAACGGCTCGATTTCGAGGATGCCGCGCGGCTCCGCGACGCGATGCGCACCGTGACGACGGTCGCCAGCACGCACCAGACATTGGCGAAGCAGATCGAATCCGGTCATCTCGTGCTCGCCTTGCCGTCGGCGGAGCCGGGCTGTACCGAGGCGCTGCTGATCGTCCACGGTCGGGTGGCCGCGCAGCGCCGCATCACGCAGGGCGAGCCCGCCGCCTTCGTCGCGGAATGGCTGATCGCGGCGTACCGGCGGGCGGTGGAGGGGGAGGGAGCCTCCCCCCCAGCCCCTCTCCCTCACGGGGAGAGGGGAGACGATAATGAAGATACAGACGATGACGAGAAGCCGAAGCGCCGTACGCGAGTCACCCCTCTCCATCGCAATGGAGAGGGGCTGGGGGTGAGGACTTCCCCCATCGTCATCGCGCAGGACGATGTGGACGAACTGCACATCATCGAGCGATGGCTGCATCACCACGCGCACGAGCCCGGCCAGTTCCCGCTCCCCGAGGAGCGCGATTCCGCCGCCGGCTGGTGGGCGCTCGCGGAATCGCTCGTCGCGTACGATGCCGCCGCCGAGGACTGGACGAAGGCGGACCTCGATGCCGCGCTGGCGGAAGATGACGACGGACCAATCGCAACCGATGCGTAGCATTTGCGCCGGAATGCTATGCTGTGCCCCATGTGCAGGGGAGGTATAGCGGCGTATGCGCGTCTTGATTACCGGCATTACCGGCTTCGCGGGCAGCCATCTCGCGGAATACCTCGCGACGCTCGATGGCGTGGAGGTGTTCGGCACCTACCGCTGGCGCTCGCGGCTGGACAACCTCGCTGACCTGCGTGCGGCAGGATCGCTCAATGTTATTGAAGCGGGCGCATCAGACGTTGACGCGATTCAGCGCGCGTTCGATCCCGGCACAGTCAACCTCGTCACGGGAGATATCGTTGATCCGCTCTCCATGCGCATCGTCATCGAGGCGGTGCGGCCGGATCGCATCTTCCACCTCGCGGCGCAAAGCCATGTGCCGACGTCCTGGAATAGCCCGGTCGATACGATGCGCACGAATGTCGAGGGGCAGATCAATCTCTTCGAGGCGGTGCGCGCCGCACGCCTCGACCCGCTCATCCAGATTGCCGGATCGAGCGAGGAGTACGGGCTCGTCCACGCGGACGAAGTGCCGATTGCCGAGACGAACGATCTCCGCCCGCTCAGCACCTACGCTGTCTCCAAAGTGGCGCAGGACCGGCTGGCCTACCAGTATTGGCAGTCGTACGGCATCCGCAACGTGATCGCGCGTGGCTTCAACCACTGCGGCCCGCGGCAGACGGAGAACTTCGTCGTCGCGACGCTCGCGCGGCAGATCGCCGCTATTGAGGCGGGACTGCAACCGCCCGTCATCTCGGTCGGTGATCTGACGAGCCGGCGCGACCTGACCGATGTACGCGACATCGCCCGTGCCTACTGGCTTCTGCTCGAACACGGCCAGCCGGGTGAGATCTACAACATCGGCTCCGGCACGACGCGGACGATTCAGGAAATTCTCGATCAGTTGCTCGCGCTCACTGACACGCCGATTCGCATCGAACAGGACCCGAATCGCCTGCGCCCATCCGACGTAAAGATACTTCTTGCCGATGATACGAAATTCCGTGCTGCGACGGGCTGGCAGCCGATGATACCCTTCGACCAGACATTGCGAGACACGCTACACTACTGGCGGACCTCACTCAGTCCTTAGTCCTCATTCCTCAGTTCTACAAAGGAGCGCAGCGACGAGATGATACGCTTTGGGACGGACGGCTGGCGTGCGATCATCGCCGATCAATTCACGCTCGCGAATGTGCGCATCTGCGCCGCCGCGATTGCCGATTGGGTCAAGCAGACCGAGGGCGCGGACCAGCGGGGCGTCGTCGTCGGGCACGACCGGCGGTTCATGTCTGAGCAGTTTGCGGCGGCGGTCGTGGAGACGCTGCTCGGCCAGGGTGTGCGCGTGCTCTCCTGCGACCACGGCCCGGTGCCGACGCCCGTCGTCACCTTCACGGTGCCGCACACGCAGGCGGCGGCAGGCGTGATGGTCACGGCCAGCCACAACCCGGCGATCTACAACGGCATCAAGGTGAAGATGAGCGCGGGCGCACCGGCCGATCGCACCACAACTACGGTCATCGAGACCTACGCGGACACGCGCAGCCTGAGCGGTGCGGACATTCCCCAGATAGCGTTCAGCGAGCCGTACACCGACGGGCGCTACATGCCGATTGATCCCTTCCCGGCCTATCAGGAGGCGGTGCGCAAACTGGTCGATCTTGAGGCGATTCGGCGGGCGAACCTGCGCATCGTCGTGGACGCGATGTATGGCGCGGGCGCGGGCGTGTTGCAGCGCTTGCTCGGCACGGTCACGCGACCGGTGATCGAGATTCGCGGCGAGCGGAACCCGCTCTTCCCCGGCATGAAGGGGCCGGAACCGCTGGCAGAAACGCTCGGCCCCTTGATGCAGGCGGTGCAGGCACACGGCGCGGACCTCGGCATCGCCTTCGACGGTGATGGCGACCGCGTCGCGCTGGTCGACAGTCGTGGCGAGTTCGTCAGTAGTCAGGATACCTTCGCCATGCTCGCGATGTACCTCGGCGAGCGGGATGATGTAAGGACGGGCGCGATTGTCCGCTCGGTCAACGGCTCCGTGATGCTCGATCTCCTCGCGGAGCGGTACGACGTGCCGCTGATCGAGACGCCAATCGGCTACGGACATATTGCGCCCGCGATGATCGAGCACGGCGCCATGCTCGGCGGAGAGGAAAGCGGCGGCTTCGCCTTCGGCACGCATTTGCCGGAGCGGGATGCCTTCGTCGCCGCGCTCTACATCCTCGATCTCCTGCAACGGCGCGGCACGGACATCGCCGGGCTGCGCTACGGCGTCGAGATTCGCACCGGCGCATGGCACTATCAGCGGCAGGATGTCCCGCTGGCGGCGGACGAGATGGAGGCGGTGCGTGCCCGCCTTGCTGCGATCGATACTGGCGGTATCGACCTCGCCGGGTCGCCCGTGACGAAAATCGTCATCATCGATGGCATCAAAGTGATCGGTGAAGATCGCCGCTGGCTGCTCGTGCGCACGAGCGGGACGGAACCGCTGGCGCGCATCTACGCCGAAGCCCGCGACCCGGAGACCGTCGCATCCCTCCTCGCCCTCGGTCAATCAATCGTGCGACCCACGAGCGAGGAGCAGGAATCGTCTCCTGAACTTCCTGGGCCAACCCAGGAGGGGGAAAGCGCGGAACCCGCTGCCACGGTGACCCCGGCACGTGGCGGACGTTCTCGTACGTACACACGGCGGCGCGAGGGATAACGGGTACAGGTCGTGCTATACTGGGCATGGAGAGTCGTGGCGCGGAATAGTGCCTGACAGCGTGATGTTAGATAGTGATGGAGCGAGTACAGGGTATGCAGGAGGATCAGGAAACGGCAGCGAACGAGCCATCACGAGGAGATGTCGCCGCGCAATTGGAGGCAATCGCGGAGGAAATCCGCGTCTGCACCAAGTGCGAGTTGTGCAAGATGCGCACGAAGGCGGTCCCCGGCGATGGGCCGGTCGATGCCCCGATCCTCTTCATCGGTGAAGCGCCCGGTTTCCACGAAGATCAGCGCGGTCGCCCGTTCGTCGGGGCGGCGGGCAACTTGCTGAACGATCTGCTCGCCTCGGTCGGCATCGAGCGGAGTCAGGTCTTCATCACCAACCTCGTCAAGTGCCGCCCGCCGGGGAACCGCGATCCGCTGACGGATGAAATTGAAACCTGCACGAGCAACTACCTGGATCGGCAGATTGCCCTCATCAACCCGCGCATGATTGTCGCGATTGGGCGGCACTCGATGGCGCGCTTCTTCCCCGGCGAGAAGATTATGAAGATTCACGGCCAGCCGAAGCGGGAGCACGGACGCATCTACTTCCCGATGGTCCATCCCGCCGCCGCACTGCATCAGCCCGCATTCATGGAGCATGTGAAGGACGATATCAAGAAGATTCCCGCCCTGCTCGAAGAAGCGAAAGCGATGGCCGCACCCGAATCGGATGAGGAGCCGCCCGCGCAGTTGTCGCTCTTCTGAGCGGGGAAGTAGTCAGTAGCCAGTAGTCAGTAGTCAGTTGGGGATCGCGCTGCTGACGTCCATAGACGACGAAATCGCATCACGGCGCGATATGGATCACTGGCTACTGACTACTGGCTACCGACTACTCAACACGGCTTGAAACCATACACGCATATCCTGCGGAGGCGTGCATGGTGAGGAAATACCGCCGCAGGACGTAATGAAAATCGTTGGAGGCATACCCCCCTTGGCAAAGACAACAAAGAAGCGCGTGCGCATTATCCCGCTCGGCGGGATGGGCGAAGTCGGCAAAAATATGATCGTCTATGAGTACGGCGATGACATCATCGTCGTCGATGTCGGCGTCGGTTTCCCCGAAGAAGAGATGTTCGGCGTCGATCTCGTCATCCCCGATGTGACCTACCTCGCGGACAAAACACACCGCATTCGCGGCATCTTCATCACCCACGGGCACGAGGACCACATCGGCTCGCTGCCCTTCCTGCTCAAGGATTTGGGCAACCCTCCCATCTATGGCACCCCGCTGACGCTCGGCCTGATCAGCGTCAAGTTGCGCG
>JBPCMC010000170.1:0-2734 GCA_051002645.1 Thermomicrobiales bacterium | reverse complement strand
CCCATGCGCGCGATGAGGTCGCGGACGGTCGCGATCCGCTCGCCGTCCCGGTCACGGATCGGGGCATTAATGAGTTGTGACAGGTAGAGCATGGTGGCTCCCCTTCCTGTCGCATGCCGCGCCGTTGCCGCGCCATCCGCGCAATCATGAACAGTACCCCACTTGCTATCGTGAGAGATGGAACGACCGCAGCGGTACGTGCTGGGCGCCGTGCGGTCCATCTACGGCACAATGTAGCACCCACTCCCAGTGGTGACAACCCTTTCCGCGAACCAGGGCCTTGCCTAACCCCCCAACCCCCTTCCTCCTGCCCAGAGGGCGCCCGCGGGAAGGGGGAGCCAGACTCCCCTCCCGTTCCGGGAGGAGCCGGGGGTGGGTATTCCCGGCGGAAACAAGAGAATGCATACGCCCTACGAACTAGCCAGAGGTGCACTATTCGGGCATCGTGCGCGAGTGATACGTGCTGGATGCGCGATAATCGCCCGTGCTGACCAATCGGGGCGGCACGCGATGGCGTATGAGGAGGGGATTGATGAACGTCTACGTTTCCGTCGACATCGAAGGAATTACCGGCGTCGTTCACGCGGACATGATGGCGCCGGGCCAGCGGGAGTACGACCGTGGCCGGCGGCTGATGACCCAGGACGCGAACGCCGCGATCGAGGGGTTGGTGCAGGCGGGCGCGGACTTCATCCTCGTCAATGACGGCCACGGCCCGATGCGCAACCTGCTTTTCGAGGAGATGCACCCGGCGGCGCACCTCCTCAGCGGCACTGGCGACGCGAAGGATCACTGCCAGATCGAGATGGCGGACAGCCGCTCGTTCGATGCGGCGGTCTTCGTCGGCTACCATGCGATGGCGCGCACCCCGAAGGCGATCCACCCCCATACCATCGCCGGTGCGGTCGTCTCCGAACTGCGCATCAACGGGCGTCCGCACGGCGAGACGGGCATCAACGCCGCCGTCCTCGGTGCCATGGGCATCCCCGTCGTGATGGTGACGGGCGATACGACGACCGTCGCGGAGGCGCGCGCCTTCCTCGGCGAAGAGATCGAAACGGTTGCGGTGAAGGAGGCGGTCGGGCGCAACGCCGCGCTCTGCCGCCCGCCGTCCGCGACGCGACCGGAAATCACCGCTGCTGCCGCCCGCGCACTGGCGAAGCGCGACCGCGTCCCGCCGTACACGCCGGATCAGCCCTTCCGGCTCGAAGTCGACTTCCTGACGATGCCGCAGTGTGACCGCGCATCCCGAACCGCCGGGATCGAGCGTATTAGCCCGCTGACGATCCGCGTCACCGACGGCACGCCGTGGGATCAGTACGCGGCACTCTGGGCCGCCCTCCGCGCCGCGCTCTACGATGTCGCCTCCTTCCTCGCGTGACTACGTCGGGGAGCCTCACCTCCGGCCCCCTCAATCGCGATAGGAGGGGCCGGGGATGAGGGTCCTCGCTCAGACGAATCGGCACCCATGGCAGTTCGCGCCCTGACGCTGGTCGCGATGGCAGAGACGAAGGCGGCAACCGAAACAACAGGCGATGCGACGCGGCTGATGGCTGAGGCGCGGGTTAATTGCGCGCCGATGCCCTCGCCGCGCGTCTGGCGCGAGCATAACGGCTGTCAGGCGTTACCGTGCAGCACGACGCGGTACGGGTGGAGCGTCGCCGTCATGACGCCCTTGACGATGACGGGATCGCTCGCCATGATTTCCGCCGCCGCGTCGTCGGATGCCGCGTTGAAGATGGCGAGGCCGAAGGTCGCGTCCTCGCAGCGACCGACATGGATCATCGTGCCGTCCGCGTGCAGTCGCTCCAAGCGCGCGAAATGCTCGCCGATGATGGCACGCTCCTCGGTCGTCGCGTCGCCGGGAAAGGTGGCCCGCACGGGCTTCAGGACATAGACATACTGCCCCATCGAACTCTCCTTATTTTATCGCTGCAAAGCGGACGTCGCGCTCCACATAGGACTTCAGGGCGTCACCGAGCAGCATCTGCCAGCCGCTTGTGTAGTTCGCGCGCGTCGTCTCGTCGATCGGGCCGATGGCGTAATGCTGCAGTTTGAGCAGCGTGCCGCCCGCCTGCGGTTCGAGGTCGAAGTTGACGATCCCCGCCACCGCGTTTTGCATCGCCATCGTGCCGTTCAGCGTCAGTTTCTTCCCCGGCTCGATGTGCGTGACGGTCGCCCAGAGCGAGCCTCGTCCGTCGCCCTCGTCACCCTGATAGAAGCGACCGCCGATCCTCGGCTCGAAGGTGATGCCTTGCGGCAGATCGGTGTAGCGCAGCCGCCACCAGCCGTCGGGGTCGATGAGGGCGGCGAAGACGCGCTGCGGCTCCGCGCCGATCTGGATTTCCTGCTCGATCTGCACCGTTTCCATGCGCATTCCCTCCTGTGCCGGTATCCGGCCCTGTGCCGCGATCTGCTCGATGCCGAGGAGCGACGACGCCCACTGGCCCTGATACGCGCCCACCCATCGCTCATAGATGCGCTGGAGCGGCACGGCATTCAGGTAGTGCCAGACCTCCCGCCCCCGCTTGCGCGCCACCACCAGCCCCGCCGCCTCCAACACGCCGAGATGCTTCATTACCGCGAAGCGCGAGAGGGCCGGGAATGCAGCCGCCAGCGCCCCCGTCGTCTGCGGCTGCTCCCGCAGGAGATCAAGCAGTCGCCGCCGCGTCGGGTCCGCCAGTGCCTTCCAAACAGGTGCAAGCGCGTCATCCATATGTGACTCTATAGTCAC
>JBPCMC010000169.1:0-11408 GCA_051002645.1 Thermomicrobiales bacterium | reverse complement strand
GCGGGTGGTGCTTGAGACGGTGTAAAGCGGGCGAAAAACGGGGCGCGGCCGGGGGGGGCGGTTCGAACACCGCCCCTACAGCCGACGCCGTTGCCACACGACAAATAGGAAAGGAAATCACGATGGATAACCAGCCGAACGAGAGCGACGTGCGTGTGCTGATCGAATCGGCGCAAGGGGCGATCGAAGTCGACATCGATGCCGCGCGGGCGCCGGGCACGGCGGCGAACTTCCTGCGCTATGTCGATGGCGGCTACTATGATGGCGGGCAGTTCCATCGCACGGTGACGATGGCGAACCAGCCGGACAACGACGTGCGCATCGAGGTGATTCAGGCAGGTATCAACCCGAGCCGGGCCGAGGAACGCTTCGCGCCGATCCCGCTGGAACGGACAAATGCCACCGGGCTCGCCCACCGTGACGGCGTGATCTCGATGGCGCGCTCGACGCCCGATAGCGCGGTCTCCGATTTCTTCATCTGCATCGGCGACCAGCCGTCGCTCGATTTCGGCGGAGCGCGCAACCCCGACGGGCAAGGGTTCGCCGCATTCGGGCGGGTGATCCGTGGCATGGAGGTCGTGCGCGCGATCCAGACGGACCCGGCGGAGGGCCAGAAACTCGCTCCCCCAGTCCGCATCGTCAGCGTCCGGCGAGGGCGGTGACAGGAGCGTCAGCGTCATCCAGGAAGGCGTTGACCGCCGCCGCGACGGCGTGAGGGTGGCTCCATTGGACGACATGCGGGGCGCGCGGGATGGCGACGTAGGACGCGTGCGGCGCGGCGCGGCGCAGTTGTTGCGTCTCCCGATCCGAGACGATCGTGTCGCGCGTCCCACGGATGACCAGTAGCGGGGCGGTCACACGCGCCACCGTCGCCAGCGTGTCGTCTCGCGTGATCGCCATATCGGTGCGGAGGATATGCCACGGGCCGGCGCGCAGCCCATCGGCGATGAGGACAGGTAGCAGCGACGGCTTCTCACGCAGGAGGTCATGCAGCAACTTCGGCAAGTGGGGGAGAAACTGCGGGCTCTCCCGCCCAATCGTTGAGGCGACGAGCACCAGCCGGGCCACGCGCTCCGGATACGCGGCAGCGAAGGCGGCGACGATCTGCCCGCCCGCCGAATGGCCCATCAGATGGGCGCGCGGCAGACCGAGCGCGGCGAGCCAGTCCGCGAGCGCCCATGCCTGCCCACCGGTGTCGAGGATGGTACGCGGGTGCGTCGTGCGGCCGAAGCCGGGCAGATCGACGGCGTAGACGGGCCGCCGCGCCGCCAGCAGGGGCTGGACACGCCGCCAGTACGCGCCCGATACCCCAAGCCCATGCACCAACACAAGCGGGGTACCTTCTCCGCCTGTTGGCGCGGCGATGCGATAGTGGTAACGGAGATTGCCGCAGTGCAGCCAGCGATCTGCGAGGAGGGTCCGCTCTTTCGCCTGCCGTTCGCGATGGACGACCAGCGGGATATTGGCTGCGGCGAAAGAGCGGACGACCGCGCACGCCATTCCCTGTCCTATCCTCCTCAGCGCGTCGTCGGCTCTTTTACTTTCGTCCATGTGCCGCCCATTGTAGTCGAGTGCATCCGTATTTCACAAGATATATTCCCCCACTTCACATAATAAACACTGCTATTCAAACAGGTATTGCATGATTGCTGCGGAGCGTGTACGCTCATGCGACGATAGCAATGCGTCGTACGGGGCAGATAACGTGGCATGGGGAGGGGAATCGTGCGTACGTGTGTCTGTTGGAGCGCACTCGTTGGGCTGCCAGCTGCCCTGCTCGTCAGACTCGTTGCTCCCTTCAGTGCGCTTCAGGCCCCGCGACGCGGATGCTGACAATGAGCGCGATTCTTGCTATGATGTACGTACAGGATACAATCGATGCGGCGACGCGCGAAGAAAGGGCGGCGAGATGACGACGGCGCAGAAGCAGCGGGGCGGTCTGACGCGACGCGAGGCGATGGCGCGAGCACTCAAGGCAGGTGCCTATGCCGCCCCGGTTGTGCTCTCGGCAAGCGCGCTGGTCGGCCATGTCGGCGCCTCCCCGCCGCCCGGCCCGGTCATCGCCTGCGGCGCCGCCGGCCTCATCTTCGTGCAGGATGCCCTGCTGCTCGGCGTCTTCCCCGGCGCCGCCTTCGATGTCTACGCCCAACCGAACACCGCCGCGACCGCGACGAAGATTGGCTCCTTCACGGCAGACGCTGAGGGGGGTCGCCGCCGCCGTCTTCGCCCTCCCGCTGGCGGGTGGCCCGCCGATCCCCTTCGGCACGACGAGCGTTACCGTCTCGGTCGATCTTGCCGGCACGACCACGACGGCGGCGACCTTCGTCAGCCCGATCGCCGGTAGCCTGGCCTGCACGACGGCCGGGGCGATGCTGCCGGTGTCGACGCTGACGCCGCGCCTGCTGGCGAAGATCGTCCAGGAGCAGACGGGGTGCCCCGCAGGCACGGCGGGGACGTGGAAGGAACTGGTAGACGTCAACATCGTTAATTTGGCCCCGAACGCCGCGTACGACGTCTTCATCCGGCCGAACAACGGCACGGCGGGCGCGTTCGTACCGGCGGGGATGCTGACAACGAACGCGCAGGGGAACGCAGGGGCAATCCTGCCGGTGACGGTAGCAACGGCGGGACCTGCGCCGACGGCGGTGACGGTGAATGTGGTACCGTCCGGGATGTCCGCAACGGCGGCGGGGGCACTGACCTTCGCGGCGGCGCCGACGGGGGACGCGACGACCTCGACGCTGTTCACCGTCTCGTGCGCGGGGGCGATTACGGCGCTAAATGTGAACAAGCCCCTCCTCATCGGTGTCAGCGGATAGTAGCAAAGAACGGACAGGCTTATCAGATCATGTAGACTGTCACGGGGGCCATTCCGGCCCCCTTCTGGTTGATGCAGCGCGCCATCGACCGAGCGTTAACGTCCGTCTCGTTCTCTCACTCGTACCCCATATCCTCCCATCAGATACGCCGTGCGGAAGATGCGCGCTTCCTGGCATAGAACCTGCATTTCAATAACAGTCTGAATATGGATTTAGATTCAGCAATTTACCTTATCGGTGAGTGGCTGGCGTCGCGCCGTTTGGCGTGGCGGGGAGTTGTCATTCTCGCAGGAGGGGCCAGGATGATGGATCAGCACGCGCGGGACTCGGAAGGAATGGGCACGATCAAGCAACGTGGGGTGCTCGCCGGCATCGCGGCCCTCGCCGTGACGGTCGTCGTGCAGCGGGAGGCGGAGCCCGTGGGGGCGACGGACGGCACCGCTGTGATCATCGGCGTGACCGGCAATCTGCTTTCGCCGATTACCAATGTGGGGAACACCAAAACGGGATTGCTGGGAAACACCCCCTTCACGGGCGACACGGTCATTGAGTTCGATGCGCGCGGCGCCGGAGGAGATGTCAACGGCGTGATCGGGGACGCGAGCGGCGCGGGTGCGGGCGTCGTCCATCGGTCGTCGAACGGTCAGGGTGTCGCCGGCGTCTCGAATAGTGGGATCAACGGTCATTCGGGCGGCTATTTCGCCACAACCGCCAATTTCGGCAGCGGTGTGGTCGGCCAGACCTTCGCGTCGAGTGGTGCAGCGGCCTTCGTGGGGCAGGCCCCGTCAATAACTATGCCGCCTACTTCACGGGCGCGGTCGTCATCGCTACTAACCTGCAAGCGAACTCGGTCGGTTCGCTCACCATCAACGGCAACATCCACACGACGGGCTTCAAGTCCGCCGTCATCACGGCATCGGAGGGCGCCGGCCGCCTCGTCTATGGCACCGAGTCCCCCGATGCGTGGCTGGAGGACATCGGTGAGGCGCAACTGACAGCAGGCAAGGCAGACGTCCCAATCCCCGCCGATTTCGCGGCCATCGTCCACACAGGCAGTTACCATGTCTTCCTCACACCGCAGGGAGATAGCAAGGGATTGTATGTGGCAAGCACGACCGCGAAGGGCTTCTCGGTGCGCGAGGCGCAGGGCGGCGCCAGCGACTTGACGTTCAGCTACCGGATCATAGTGAAGCGCAGCGACACCCAGGTAGAGCGGCTGGCGATGTTCGCGTTGCCGGCGGCGCGTCCCGTACCTTCCCTGCCTGATGTGCTGAAAGGCTCGCTGACAACGCCGCTGCAGTCCCCGTCGCCCGCGCCGCTGCCGGCGGTCCGGCCGACGGGAGGAGGGAAGCCTGCGCCCGCACCAATAGCGCCGCAACCGGCGGGACCGGCTTCCACCGGCGGGGCGGCGCCCAGTCCGCTCCCGCCGTCGCGGTAGGCATCGTGCGGTCGATCGTGTGACGAGGAGGCGGCGCATTTCCTGCGCCGCCTCTCTCGATTGACGATCACCAATCCTCGCGCCAATCGGGGACGTCGATCTCCGGCGTCTCAGCGTCCGCGCTGCCGGCGACGAGCGTGGCGATGATGCCGCCGACGAAACAGGCGGCGACGATGATACCGAACGCAACATTGACGACACGGGCGACATCGAGAATCATGCGGCCCCGCCCCCGAATGCGTACCCACCGATCTGACCGCCCCGCACGCAACGCCTACGGGACATAGGCCACCGTGAGGCTCGCCCCGTCCGCCGACATGCTCGGCTGCGCGACCACCTTCCCCCCCTGCTTCAGCGCCAGCGGCTCCGGGTGCAAGTCCGCCGCCGCCCGAAGGACGCCACCGACCGTCGCCGTCGCCTCGGTGAACGCGACCGTGCCGAAGTTCGCCAGCGCCGGGTCATTAACCCCGTCGATCTCCGGCACCTCCTCGACCCATTCCGCCGAGCATGTGCATGAGGCGTACGTCACCGTCAGTGAGAGATGCTGACCGGTCGTCCGGTTCTCCAGCATGATGCTCCAATTGTTCCCGCCGGTGTTGGCGATGGTGACGGCGAACACGTCGCCGGGGCGGGCGGGGAAACGGCGCGGCGAGACGCCGAGTAGGGCGTCAGGCAGCACCTCAACCCACGCATAATAGGTCGGCACGCCGTCCTCGATATCCTGCACCGTGCCCGCCTGAATCAGGTCCTCCGTGTTCTGGCCGCCGATCCCCACCCAGGTGGCGGCGTAGCCCGTCGTGGGAGGTGCGACCGCCGCCGGGACGATCCACGCCGCGTGGACCGTCGTGATCGCTTTCGCGTCGACGCCATAGCCGGACCAGTTCAGCGTCGGCGTCGCCGTGATGACGGCGGGAGATGGGCTCACGTCGGGCGCGGGTGCGCCCGATGACCCGTAGCGCCACTGGTAATAGTGGCTGCCAACGTTGCCCATCTCCACCTGGAAGGTGGGTGGGTTCGTCGCGGTATAGGTCAGCACCCGCCGCTCGAAGACCTGCACCATCACCTGCCGTTGCACGCCGCCAATCTTCACGGTCGCGAAGAAAGGCTCGGCGATGGCGTAGCCGATCGTCTGAAGCCCCGCGCGGGTACGATACTCCGCGAACGCCTTCGGCACATTGTGTTTGGTCGCAGCGTCGTAGGCGGCGACGATCGCGGCGCTGTCCGCGATCGTCGTGCCAACGGATATGTCGCCAGTAGCAAAGACGACCGACTGGGTAGTGCTGCCGGTCCGTGCGGGGGCGGCATCGAAGAGCGCTTTCGCTTTGCCATTGAGCGCCGCGTAGGTGGGGCCGGGATTGTCCGGGTCACCGGCAATCGGGAGAGCGGGCGGCGGGCGGTTCTCGAAGGCGTTGTCCCCGACTTGCACCCGCCCGGTGACCATCTCCGTCGCGAGCAACCCATTCGTGACCGCAGCGCCGCTCAGTTCCATCCGCCCCTTGTCGAAGTATTGCACGAGGCGCTGACCGCTCGGCGCATCCTTGTATGATTCCTGCCGTCCGTCGTGCGCGGTGGCGAGCGGCCCCCAGAAATTGGTGGTGATCGCTTCGCCCTGCTGCCACTGCTGCTGGAATGCGGGGGCTGCGAATGACGAGGCGGCCCCCGCATGCGTACCGTAGAAGAGTGACAAGAGAATGGTACAACTGCCCGCAAGTGCAACGATTCTTCGCATCTCTGACCCCTCGTTATGCCGTGATCGACCCAGGATGACCAGCCGGTGTTCTTCGCGCAACCGGCCGCGCACTCCCACGCACGTATTGTGCCGCACAGGAGACAACCTATCACGCCGCGCGCGGAACGCAACAGATTAATCCAATCCGCGCCTGCCGACCGTACCAAAAACGACCGGTTAGACGTTATCATAAATGTGGGTCGTCATACTTATTTTGTTATGAGGCACACGCAGATGCGACAAGGTGCGATTTGGGGCGGGGTGGTCGCGCTCCCGCTGGCGACGCTGGTTGTCCTGCTCGGCGGCTTCCTGCCTGACCCCACCTGGGATGGACCGCGCTTCCACTTCATCGTCGTCTCGCTCACGGCGCTGCTTTCCCTCGGCATGGCCCTGCTGATGGTACGCGCGGCGACGCAGTTGCGCGATGTACGCGTCTTCTTCCTCTCGCTCACCTACCTGAGCATCGCGGGCATCTTCCTCGTCCACGCGCTGACGACGCCGGGGGCGCTCGTCGGCAACAACCCGTGGGTCGGCTTCTCGGCGTGGGCGAGCCTTGCCGCCGGTGTATTCTTCTTCGCGCTGACTACCCTGCCCTGGAGCACCGCCCAGCAACGCGCCATCATCGACCGGCAGCCGCTCCTCCTCGGTGCGTTCCTCCTCTTGCTCATCATCTACGGATCGATCGCCGTCACGGACGCCCTACACAGCGGGACGCCGACCCTCGATCACGGCGCGCATTTGACGGACGAATATGGCTATGGCGGGACCGCGACCGCCGCCGGGGATGCGATCAGCCGTTTCGGCCCGCTCGCCAATCCGGTCGTCGGCAGAATTGCCGCCTTGCTCACCCTGACACTCCTCGCGTTGGTGATCGTCCGCTACCGCGCGATCTACTGCCGGGCAGCGTCGCCGCTGGTCGCCGCCCTTCTCGTCAGCGCAATTTTCCTCGCCCAGGCGCAGATTTCGATGGCGCTGACGACGGTCTGGCACGCCAGTTGGTGGGAATACCACGTCCTGATGCTCGCCGCCTTCGGCACGACGGTCTTCGGCCTCGTGCAGGAGTACGCCGACGCCGGGAGCGTGCATGGCGTCATCGAGGGGTTGCTGCTCCGCGACACGATCACTCAGGTGCAGCGCGGCTACACCGATGTGATCGTTGCCCTCGTGGAGGCGGTGGAGGCGAAGGACCATTACACGCGCGGCCACACGCAGCGGGTCGCGGAGATCGCCCTGTCGATCGGGCGGGAGATGCGCCTCTCCTCCGAGCAGTTGCGCGTCCTCAATCGGGCGGCCCTCCTGCACGACATCGGCAAGATCGGCGTGCCGGGCGCGATCCTCAACAAGCCAGGCAGACTGACCGACGACGAGTTCGCCGTCATCAAGGAACATCCCGGACGAGGTTACACGATGATCGCCAATATCCGCTCGCTGCAGGCGGAATTGGGCGGCATCCGCTCCCATCACGAACGGCTCGACGGCTCCGGCTACCCCGACGGCCTGACCGGCGACGCCATCCCGCTAATCGCCCGGATCATCGCGGTCGGCGACGTCTTCGATGCCCTCACCTCGCCCCGGCCCTATCGCGGCCCGTGGTCCCGCGAGCAGGCGCTGGCGCTGCTCGACGCGGGAGTGGGCACGCACTTCGATCCGAATGTTGTCGCGGCGCTCCATCAATCGCTCCGCGCCTCCCCAACAGCAGAGTGGGCGGCGGAGAAGAGCGACCGGCTCGTCTCCGCCCATTGAGTGCCTTCAATCACGGCAGTGCGACAGCTTCTCCGGCGTATCTATAGCATCCGAAGGCCAACCTGGCTATCATAGCGATGTCAGGGGTGGTGTGCGATTTGCGCAACGAAAGTGATGCGATGCAGGACGAATTGATCGCTGCGTTGCCCGCCCGCACAGGGCATTTCCTGCTGGAGTCCGGCCATCACGGCGACCTGTGGCTCGATCTCGATGCATTCTTTCTCCGTCCGGCGGCCCTTCGGCCCTTCGCCGTGGAACTGGCGAAGCGGCTTTCCGCGCACGCGATTGACGCGGTGTGCGGCCCGCTGACCGGCGGCGCGTTCGTGGCGCAGATGATCGCCGCCGAACTCGATCTCGCCTGCTTCCATGCGGAACGCATCGTGCGGGGGCAAGGCGCCGCCCTGCCTGCGGTGGAATACCGCATCCCGCACGCACTTCGCGCCGCAGCCCGTGGGAAGAATGTCGCCATTGTGGACGACGCCATCAATGCGGGATCGGCGCTGCGTGGCACGGCGGCAGACCTCCAGCGATGCGGCGCGCACATCGTCGCCATCGGCGCGCTGCTCGTCCTCGGGCCTGCGGCGTCGCACTTCGCCGCCGACCGCGCGATCCCCCTGGAGCACATCGCCGCTCTGCCAAACGTGCTATGGTCGCCTGCGGACCGCCCCCTGTGTGCCGCGCGTATCCCGCTGGACGATATACGCGCGTTCCCCTGATCGTCGCTCGCGGATGCGCTATAGTAACGGCGTAGCGGGCGGATCGATTGGGCAGTGGGGAGAGAGCAGTGATGGCGACGCGGATGAGCCCAAGTCAGGCGGTGGTGGCGAGCCTGAAGGCGCAGGGGGTGGATACCGTCTTCGGGCTGGATGGCGACCACGTCATCTACCTCTTCGACGCGCTGGCGGACGCGCCGGAGATCCGGCCAATCACCGTCAAGCACGAGAACAATGCTGCCATCGCCGCCGAAGTGTATGGCCGCCTGACCGGGCGACCGGGCGTGGTGGTCGTCACGGCGGGGCCGGGCGCGACGCACTCCCTCTCCGGTGTGGCGGGGGCGTATGCGGCGGGCGCGCCGCTCGTCCACATCTCCGGCGGGGTGCCGACGGATTCCTACAAAGAGGCGTTCCACGGCGTCGATACGGTCGATTTCTTGCAGCACGCCTTCACGCCCGTCACCAAGTGGTCGGTCCGGGTTGAGAATGCGGCGGAGATCCCCGCCGTGCTCAACCGCGCCTTCGCGCTTGCCACGGCGGGGCGACCGGGGCCGGTGCATGTGGAAATCCCGCTCAGCACCTTGCAGAGCGATGCCTTCGACGTATCGGTGGGTGCCTTCGCACCGGCGCCGGACGAGCGCGCGTCTGCCTCCGGGATCGACACAGTCATCGCGCGCGTGGACGCGGCACAGAAGGTCGCGATTGTCGTCGGCAAGGGTGCGTGGTGGCCCGCCGTCAGCGGGCAGGTCGTGCGCCTCGCGGAGCGGATCGGCGCGCCGGTCGCGCATAGTTGGGACGGCCACGCGGCGATGCCGACTGTCCACCCGCTCTCCATCGGCGTCTACCGGGGCGCGGGCGGCAGCCATCCGGCGGCGTATCAGGAGGTCGGGGACGCCGATCTCGTCCTGGGCATCGGCGTGCGCCCCGGTACGGAGACCGCCGCGCAACTGGCCGAACAGAGCGGCGAGCGATTGATCCTCCTCGACGCCGCCGACGAACCGGATGCCGCCCTCGCCGTCGCCGCACCGTCCGTCGCCGCGCTCGCCGAAGCGGTCGGCGCATTGGCGGAAGAATGCCGCCCTCACCCGGAGGATGCGGCGACGCTCGCGCGCTGCGCGCGGGCACGCGCCCTCCAACAACGCGGCATCGACATCGAGTTGGACGGCTACCGGGAGCGCCGCCCGTGGCACATCGGCGCCGCCCTCGACGCCCTCGCCCGGCGTATGACGCCGGACATCCTCGTCGTTAGCGACGTGAGTCAGGTGAAACTGTGGACGCCCTTGCAGATACCCGCCTTCAATCCCGAGTCGCATCTCCAGCCGGGATCGTGGGGTGCGATGGGCTACTGCGTGCCGGGGGTACTGGCGGCGGGACTGGCTAGGCCGAACAAGAAGGTCATCGGCGTGACGGGCGACGCCTCATTCCAGATGGCGTGCAGCGACTTCGGCACGATCTGCAACCTCGGCCTGCCCGTGGTGATCGCCGTCCATGCGGACGGGCAGATCGGCATGATCCATCACGCGCTGCGGACGACCTTCGGGCGGCCCTATGCGACAGAGATCGGCCCGGTGGACTTCGTGAAATACGCCGAGGCGTTCGGGGCGCGCGGCATCCGTGTGACGGAGCCGTCCGAGATCGGCGCGGCATGGGACGAGGCGCTCGCCGCCAACGGCCCGGTGCTCCTCGAACTACGCGCCGGGCACGACTTCCCCTTCCCGTGGCCGGTCAGCCGGCTGGTGGAACTGGCGGGGTGACCCGCCTCACCCCCCGGCCCCCTCTCCATCGCCCACAGGCTACGAACGAGAGAAATTTCGTATGGCGATGGAGAGGGGGAGCAGACGGGGAGGAACGACGGACGGATTTCTCCCCTCTCCATCGCCGCACAAACCTGATTCGCGCCGTAGCCAATGGGCGATGGAGAGGGGTCGGGGGTGAGGAATGACCAACACGCACGAAGCCGCGTCGCCGCGCCAGCGGACGCGCGAATTGCACATCCTCAATGCCGTGGCGGAGGCGCTCAATAGCGCGCTCGATGTCCGCGAGGCATTGCAGCGCACACTCGCCCTCGTCGCCGACCTCCTGGGGCTCGAAACGGGGTGGGTCTGGCTGCTCGACCCGGAGACGCATCACTTCTACAACGCCGCCGCGCAACATCTCCCGCCCTACCTCCAGGAGCCGGTGCGCATGACCGGCCACTCCTGCTGGTGCATCCAGGCATTCCAGTGGGGGAAACTGACACCCGAGAATATCGATGTGCTCGAATGCAGCCGTCTGCGCCCGGCCGTGCAGGCGCAGGCGATGGAGTTGACGCGAGGGCTCCGCTACCATGCCAGCATCCCGCTCTACTTCCGCGACACGCCGCTGGGCATCATGAATGTCACGAGCCCCTCGTGGCGGCAACTGACGCGCGAGGAACTCCGCCTCCTTTCGACGGTCGCCAACCAGGTTGGCATCGCCATCGAGCGGGGCCGCCTGGCCGAGGAGAGCACCCGCCTGGCGCGCGCCGAGGAACGCGCCCGCATCGCCCGCGAGATCCACGACACCCTGGCGCAAGGACTGACGGCGATCGCGCTGCACATCGAGGGGGGCATCAACCTGCTGGAACGCGATGCCCCGCGCGCACGGGAGCGGTTGGAGCAGGCGCTGTCGCTCTCCCGTGAGAACCTCGAGGAGGCGCGCCGCTCGGTCCTCGATTTGCGCACCTTGCCCCTGGCGGGGAAGTCGCTCGTCGAGGCGCTCGGCGCGACGGGGCGCGCCTTCACCTCGGAGACCGGCATCCGCGTCACGGTCCATGCGGACGGCGCGCTTCGCCTGCCCTTGCGGGTCGAGGCCGAACTCTTCCGCATCGCGCAGGAGGCGCTGGCGAATGTGCGCCGCCATGCCCACGCCACGGAAGTAACGATCACGGTGCGGGGAGGCGGGCAGCGCGTCTCGCTGACCGTGCGGGACGACGGGCAAGGATTCGA